>CANJUS010000198.1:0-4279 GCA_947477505.1 Comamonadaceae bacterium
GAATGTCCACCCGGGGCAAGGACTTGCCAATGATTTTCCAATCCTTGGGGTCTTTGAGTTTGACCTCTTTGGGCGCTTCGAGCTTGGCGGCATCGGCGGCGAGCTTGCCATACGACAGGCTGCGCTTGCTGGCCGCGTGGTGCACCTTGCCCAAGGCTGCGGTGCATTCGCTGGCAGGCACGCCCCACTGGGTGGCAGCGGCGGCGATGAGCATTTCACGCGCGGTGGCACCGGCTTTGCGCAAATACTCTTGCGAGTTGCGGATGGTGCGGCTGCCCACGGCGGCCATGTCGCCATAGGCGCGCTTGGTGCGCAGGTTTTCGTGGGCGGTGGCGTACTCGATGCGCACCTTTTTCCAGTCGGCTTCCAACTCGTCGGCCACCAACATAGGGGCCGAGGTGCGGCTGCCTTGGCCCATTTCGGCGCGGGCGTAGCGGATGATCACGGTCTCGTCGGCTTGGATTTCAATCCAGGCATTGAGCTTGGGTGTTTCGGCAGCGTCACCTTGGGTGGGCCAGAAAAAACCCAGCGACATGCCAGCGGCCGTGGTGGCCGAGACCTTCAAGAAGTCGCGCCGTGCCAAACCGGTGGGGGTGGTTTCTAGGTGATTCATGCGCGCACCCCTTTCTTGGCCACCGCATGGATGGCGGTGCGGATGCGGGCATAGGTGCCGCAGCGGCAGATGTTGCCCATGGCCGCGTCAATGTCTTGGTCGGTGGGCTTGGGTTTTTTCTTGAGCAAGGCCACGGCGACCAAAATCTGGCCGCCTTGGCAGTAACCGCATTGGGGCACTTGGTGGTCGATCCAAGCCTGTTGCACGGGGTGCAGTTTGTCTTTTTGGGCCAAGCCTTCGATGGTGACCACTTTTTGACCCACCGCCGCCGACACCGGGTAGGAGCATGAACGCACCGGCTCGCCATTGAGCAGCACGGTGCACGCGCCACACTGGGCCACGCCACAGCCAAACTTGGGGCCTTTGACATCGAGTTCGTCACGCAATGCCCACAACAAAGGCATGTCGGGCTCCACGTCCAGTTCTCGAACCTGTCGGTTCACATCGAGTTTCATGCGGCTTCTCCTGCTGGTGTTGAGTTTAAAAATGCCAATCCCCCGCCCTTGGCTTGGGATCCAAAAACGATGCAGATTACCACCCTTGGGGTGTGGCGCGCTTTGGGGTTTTCATCCAGCCTCGTTTGCGTTGAATCAAAAGGGTTTGAAAGATGCAATACCCCGCAATAAATGGTGGTTATTCGCGCTTATGATGTCCCAATGCTCAGATCACACCCCACTGTTGCGCTCAGCTTGGCTTGTGCTTTGTTGGTCAGCCCTGCCTTTGCCACCGACACCGTGGCCCCTGGTCAATTGCCCGACGCCTTGCAAAGCATGTGGCGCAATTACCAGCCTGACTTGGGTGAACTCGGCCGCTGCGCCGTGGCCTTTGACAGCCACACCGATCGCGACAAAATGGCCTTCACCTGCTCGGTGGGCATCCGCATCACCGCCGAAGGAGAGCGCCGCTCACTGGCCCGATGCGAAGACATGCGCCAGCAAAAAGGCATCCGCTCCGCTTGCCGTTTGGTGCGCTGAAAGATACCCGACCACACTGGCTGCATCAGCCTGCCACTGGCCAGCGCCCATCCCCTGAGGTTGCTGAACGTGGCAAGGTCGCCATTGACATCACGCCATCGCCAAAGCCGACTCAATGGCTTTGGCCACGCCCAGCAAGTCGCTGTCGTGGCCATTGGCACGCGCAAGCATCAAGCCCACGGGCAAATCGCCTGGGGCTTGGCACGGCAAACTGATGGCGCAACCGTCCCAGTAATTGATGGCGAAGGTGTTGCGCAGCAACAGCCGGTTGGCCGCAAAAAAAGCGGTGTCGCTGCCACAGGCGTCCTCGATGGGGGGGGCCACCAGGGGAACGGTCGGGCACATCACCGCGTCAAAGGCTTGCATGGCCATGTTCGAGCGGCTTATCCATGCCTGGCGCTGGTCGATCATGGTCAGGTAGTCGGCTGCGCTCACGCCTTGGCCCAGCACCATGCGCTGGGCCACTCGCGCGTCAAAGCGCGCCGCATCGGCCGCCAGGCGGTGGCGGTGGGCCGCATACGCCTCGACTGGCGAGAAGCCGCCCGGCGCATTGAGGGTGGCGATTTCTCCCAGCTCTGACCAGGCCACTTCTTCGATCAGGGCCCCGGCGGCAGACAAGCGGCTGAGCGTGCGTGCAAAGGCCTGGGACACACCCGCATCGAGTTCGTCTTGCATCAAGGTGGTGGGCACGGCCAGGCGCAGGCCTTGGACTGAGCGAGGGCGCAGCGCCAATGCTTGCCCGCTGAGCACACCATCAAGCAGCCAAGCGTCGTCCACACTGCGGGTGATGGCCCCCACGGTGTCGAGCGAGCGCGCCAACTCCATTGCCCCATGGCGCGACACGCGCGACTGGCTGCCCTTGAAGCCGACCAAACCGCACAAAGCGGCGGGGATGCGCAGCGAACCACCGGTGTCCGACCCCAAACCGGCCACCGCCAAACCCAAGGCCACCGACACCGCCGCACCAGAGGATGACCCACCAGGAATGCGGGCCACAGCGGCGTCAGCAGGGTTGCGCGGCGTGCCCCAATGTGGGTTGTAGCCCACACCGGAAAAAGCAAACTCGCTCATGTTGGTCTTGCCGATCAAGGCCGCCCCGCTGGCGCGCAAATGGGCCACAGCGGGCGCATCTTGGGCGGCGGGGGCTTCGCTGGCACACACCACGCTGCCCGCGGTGGTGGTCTCGCCAGCGACGTCAAACAAGTCTTTGATGGTCACCGGCAAACCGGCCAACGGGCCTGAACGCACCCCGCTGCGCCGTTGTGCATCGGCGTGGCGTGCACTGGCCAAGGCCGAGTCGGCCCACAGATGGGTGAACACATGGGCAGCGGCCGGTTGCTTGGCCTGCGCCAATGAATCGCTCACCCAGGCCTCGCAAGTGGTTTGCCCGTTGGCCAACGCCAGTTGCAAGGTGGAGATGGGTGCTTGTCTGGGGTGTGCTTGGGACATGGGGTTACTTTGTTCGGGTGAGGGGCCGTGATTCACAAGGCGTTGATGCGAAGGGCCAAATCGAGATCGCGCTGGGTGACGCCAGCGGCATCGTGCGAACGCAAGCGAATGGAAACCCGGTTGTAGGACTGCGACCAATCGGGGTGGTGGTCCATGGCTTGGGCCAGCAAGGCCACTTGGGTGACAAAACCAAAGGCCTGGACGAAGTCGGCAAACACCCAATCGCGCGACAAACAAGCTGCGTCGCTGTCGTGCGCCCAACCCGGCAATTGGTGCATGGCCGATGCAATATCTGACGGATCGAGGGGTTGGGGCATGAAAGGGTCAAGTCAGTGGTGTCTTGACCATTGTGCCAAAGCATGGCCCAAAGCTGGGCTGGCCAAGGGATTACAAAAATTCAGGGGACTGAACGCACATCAAAACGGTTTGCGTCAAGCCATCGCGCTGGCGTGAACGCAACCACCATACCGAGCCTTTTCGCACACTCAACCCGGCCTCGGGCACGGCCAAAGCCAGCGCCAAAATTTGCCCCAACCAAGGTTGGTGCCCGACCAACAAGGTGGGGGTTTTTTGCGCTGGCCAATGCACCAGAGCGAGCAACTGCTCGGCTTGGCCGTCGGGCGACAACTCGTCGCGGGTTTTGTATTTGCGCCCCAAACACAGCACAGTTTGCTCGCAGCGGCGCGCGGGGCTGCTCAAAATGCGGGTGCTCTCGGGCAATTGGCGCTCCAGCCACTGGGCCATGCGCAGGGCTTGCTTTTCGCCGCGGGGGGTGAGTTGGCGCTCCATGTCATTGCCCCCGGGCACAGCCTCTTCAGCTTCAGCATGGCGCCACAAAATCAGGTCCATCGATCAGGCCTTGCTTTGGTAGCGCAGCATCAAGGCTTCTTGGGCGCTGAGCAAAGGATGGGGGCTATTTTTGGCCAAGTCAACGTAGTCGCCATCTGCTTGCAAACTCCAGGCGTTGGCGGTGTCGTGCAAATAGGCCACCAGGCATTCGTCAATGATGCGCTGGCGCAAGACCGGGTCGTTGACCGGCCAGGCCAACTCCACCCGGCGCAGCATATTGCGGTTCATCCAGTCTGCACTGGACAGATAGAGCGATTCGTCGTTGCCGCAGCGAAAGTAAAACACCCGCGAGTGCTCTAAAAAGCGGCCTATGACCGATCGCACACGGATGTTGTCGGTCTGACCCGGCACTTGGGCGGGCAAGATGCATGCGCCACGCACGATCAAGTCAATC
>CANJUS010000199.1:0-4270 GCA_947477505.1 Comamonadaceae bacterium
CACGGGCGTGAAGTCCTTTGAGGTTGAGCGCGATGTGCGCATGGGCGTGGGCGATGTGGTGACCATTGCGCCCTATGCGTTTCGCTTGCAAGGCATGGGCGAGGTCAAAGGCCCCAATTACCGCGCGGTGCGTGCCGATGTCGAGGTGCTGAAAAACGGCCAGCCCATCGAGCGTTTGTACCCCGAGAAGCGGCGCTACTTCTCCACCGCCATGCCCATGACAGAGGCAGCGATTGATTCGGGCTTCATGCGCGACTTGTATGTGTCCTTGGGCGACCCCATCGACGGGCCCACGCCGCAGTGGAGCATGCGCGTCTACTACAAGCCGTTTGTGCCCTGGATTTGGGCCGGTGTGCTGCTGATGGTTTTGGGCGGCGTGTTGGCCGCCGTGGACCGGCGTTACCGCGCGGCCAACCCGCGCACCGAGCGCTTGCCCGCAGCGGTGGCACCGGAGGGTGCCGCGTGAAAAAGTTCCTCATCCCCTTGGTCTTGTTTTTTGGATTGGTGGTTTTTTTGGCCATGGGCTTGCAGCGCGACCCACGTGAAATTCCGTCACCCTTGATAGACAAGCCCGCACCCGCGTTCAGCTTGCCCACGCTGGACCCGGCGGCGGGCAACTTCAGCCCGGCCGACATGAAAGGCCGGGTGTGGCTGCTCAATGTATGGGCCACATGGTGCGTGGCCTGCCGCCAAGAGCACCCGCTGCTGGTGGCGTTTGCAACGCGCCACGAAGTGCCCATCGTGGGCATGAGTTACAAAGAAATCCAGCCCCAAGACGTGCAAGCGCAGACCATGGATGCGCCGGCCAAGTTGCAATTTGCGCGCGAACGCAGCCAGGTGTGGTTGTCGCGCTATGGCAACCCCTATGTGCTGTCGGTGATGGACATGGAGGGCCGGGTGGGCATCCAATACGGTGTGTACGGCGTGCCAGAGACCTACGTGATCGACAAGCAAGGCGTCATTCGGTTCAAAGCCGTGGGCGAGGTCACCCCTGATATTTTGACCAGCAAGGTCTTGCCCTTGATCCAAAAGCTCAATGCATCGTGATGGCACCCGTGCAAATTGATGCCCCCCGCGCCCCTTGGCCTGCTTGGCTTTGCACTGCCAGTTTGGCCATGTGGCTCGTGGGACACCCCCCTGGCCAGGCTTGGGCGCAAGCCCCGCTCAGCGCCACCACCACCGCCCCCGTCACCACTGCCGCTCCATCTGGGGTGGCCGCGCCGGGCAACGGTTTGGGCCCACAGGCGGCGCCACTGAGCGAAGAGCCTGAACTGGATGCGCGGCTGCTCATGCTGTCCGAGGAGTTGCGCTGCTTGGTATGCCAAAACGAGTCGCTGGCTTCGTCGCGCGCCGAGTTGGCCGATGATTTGCGCCGCGAGGTGCGCGACCTGTTGCGCCAGGGCAAATCTGACCAAGCGGTGAAAGACTTTTTGGTCGAGCGTTATGGCGACTTTGTGTTGTACCGCCCCGAGGTCAAGCCCTTGACTTGGTTGTTGTGGTTTGGCCCATTTGCCTTGTTGATCGGTGCCTTGGTCGGCTTGTGGGTGTACTTGCGCCAACGCCGCCAGCAGGTGGACACAACCCCCGCTTTGAACGACGACGAGCGCGCTCGCGTGGACCAATGGCTAAAGGACTGATGTGAATGTTGCCTTGACGTTTGTGGTCCTCACCTTGCTGCTGGTCGTGGCGGTGCTGGCGGTGTTGGTGTGGGCTTTGTGGCGCACGCCTGCCACTGCACCGGCTGATGCGCATGAGCAGGCCAATGCCAAGGTGTACCGCGAGCAAAGTGCCGACTTGGCGCGCGAACTGGCCTTGGGACACATGAGCCAGGCCGAGCATGACCAGGCCATGGAAGAGCTCAAGCTGCGCTTGCGCGACGACTTGCAAGGCCACCCCGCTGGACATGGCGCCCCATTGGATGCCAAACCACGCAAAACCGTGATCGTGCTGTGTTTGTTGATGCCGCTGTGTGCGGTTCTGCTGTACGGCAGTTGGGGCGCACCCATGGGCTTGGACCCGCAGGCCTTGGCGCGTTCGGCCCCAGACGACGGACCAGAAGGCAGTGTCACACCTGAAAAACTCGCTCAAATGGCAGCCCAACTCGAGCGCCGGCTGCAAGATGAGCCCAACAACGTCGACGCATGGCTCATGCTGGCGCGTTTGCAACGCAGCCAGGACAACTTTCAGGCGTCCGAAAAGTCGTTTACCAAAGCGCTGACCCTGCACCCCGATGACGACATGGCTGTCGAGCGTGCCGAGGTGGTGGCGCAAATCCAAGGCGGGGACTTCAGCGGCGAGCCTTGGGCTGTGATCAACCGCATCCTCAAGGCCAACCCGAACCAAAACAATGCTTTGTTGCTGGCCGGCAGTGCCTCGTACTCGGAAGGGCGTTTTGCCCAGGCGGTTCAATATTGGGAGCGGGTGCGCGCCAGCTTGCCACCGCAGTCACCTGACCTCAACGCCTTGGACAGCGCCTTGTCGCAAGCCCGCGACAAGCTCGGCCCTGGCCGCGCAGCGAACCCGCCCTCTGCGCCAGCCTCGGCCAGTGCCGCACCAGCGCGCATCAGTGGCCGGGTCAGTTTGGCGCCAGAGGCGGCCGCCCAAACCAATCCGAGCGACACGGTGTTCATTTATGCCACGCCGGTGCAAGGCGGACGCATGCCGCTGGCGATTGTGCGCACCACAGTGGCGGCTTTGCCGTTTGACTTTGTGCTCGATGACAGCCAGGCCATGGGGCCGCAGTTCAAGTTGTCCACGGCCAGCGAAGTGGTGCTCAAGGCGCGCATTTCCAAAACTGGGCAGGCCATGCCCCAACCCGGCGAGTTTGGGGTCAGCACAGGCCCGATCAAAACCCAGGCCAGCAACCTCAGTTTGGTCATCCGCGAGCCCTTGCCATGACAAAGGGCTGCACAGGCAGCCCTTGGGGGTGGTGTTGGGCTCAGCAGTCAGTGTCAAGACATGAAAATTTTTTCACTGGTTTGCAGAGGTTATGGTCTAAATCCTATTGGGCCGCTTGTCGTTGATCTTCGGCTTTCGCGCGGATCAAAGCGCAGTGACATGAACGGCACCCAAGCTATGGGATATGAACACAACAAACCCAAGGGCCAGCCATTGCATCGCCCTTGACCTAAAGATGTGGGTTTATTCTGGTGTCAGGTTGGCATCTTGAACAACCTTGCCCCATTTGACAACTTCACGTTTGATGAAAGAAGAAAATTCCTCTGGAGCAATGCCACCTTGTTCTGCGCCAAGGCTAAACCACAGCGCGCGGATGTCTGGATCTTCAAATGCTTTGTTCACCAAGGCATGAAGTCGCTTCACCACATCTGGTGAAGTTCCTTTGGGTACCCACAGTCCATACCAAGATGTGACATTAAAGCCAGCAAGTCCTTGTTCAATGGCGGTGGGAATCTCCGGAAAAGAAGGAGAACGATTGGGAGAGGTGACGGCAATCGCTTTTACCTTGCCGCTGCGAATGTGACTTGCCGCACTGCCAAGTGCTTCAAATATGAATTCAATTTCGCCACCCAACAATGCGGTCGTTGCAGGACCAGTTCCCTTGTAGGGCACGTGTTGTGCTTTGATGCCCGCAAAGCTGTTGAACATCTCGCAAGACAGGTGTCGGGTGGTGCCGTTGCCTGCCGAACCACAATTAACCTTGCCATTGTTGGCCTTTGCCCAAGTGATGAGTTCAGGCAATGTTTTAACAGGCACTTTCGCTGCGGCCACCAAAACATCTGGAAAAGTTGCAACGGTTGTAACAGGGACAAGATCTTTTTCCAAATCGTAAGGCAAGTTTTTGTAAACCGATACGGCAACCGCCAAATGCACGGGGGATAAAAGAATTGTGTAGCCATCGGGTGGCGATTTGGCAGCAGCCGCTGCACCAATGGTGCCACCAGCACCACCTCTGTTGTCGATGATAAATTGTTGTCCCGAGAGTTGCGAAAGTTTCGCTGTCAGCGGCCTGGCCACGGTGTCCGTTCCACCGCCAGGTGGAAACGGGACGATCACTTTGACCGGCTTGTTAGGCCACTCTTGTGCTTGGCCAGGCAATGCAAAGGCCCAGGGTGCTGCGAAAGCAACGACATGACACACCCAGCGAAACAAGGATCGATGTGAAAAAAATTTCATGATGGTCCTGAGTGGTTGGTCAACGCAACTCCATGAGCGCTTGCTGTCCAGATTTGGCAGGGTCACTTGCAGTTATCCAACGCGCTGACCGTTCGGCGCAAGACCGTGTAATCAAAACCAACGGGTGACAATGCCG
>CANJUS010000200.1:0-4202 GCA_947477505.1 Comamonadaceae bacterium
AAGCAATGTGCACCGCTTGGAGACACGCCATGAAGAAGGAAGATTTTCGATTCATCCACCGCCTGCGCGTGCGCTGGTCGGAGGTGGACATGCAACAAATTGTGTTCAACGCCCATTACGCCATGTACATGGACACGGCCATTTGCGACTACTGGCGGCATTTGGCCTTGCCCTACGAAGACACGATGAAAGCGCTCCATGGCGATATTTTTTTGAAAAAAACCAGCATTGAGTTCCACGCC
Organism: Comamonadaceae bacterium; assembly: GCA_947477505.1. Classification (GTDB taxonomy): domain Bacteria; phylum Pseudomonadota; class Gammaproteobacteria; order Burkholderiales; family Burkholderiaceae_C; genus Limnohabitans. The sequence continues at coordinate 243 of CANJUS010000200.1, forward strand.
TCGGCCCGTTATGACGATGCCTTGGATGTGTGTTTGCGGGTGGCCAAAGTGGGGCGATCGTCCATGGTGTTTGAAGGCGCGGTGTTTTTGGGCGCGCAGTGGCTGGTTCAAGGGGAGATGATTTACGTCTTTGCCAACCCCGCAACCCATACCTCTTTGCCCGTGCCCGATCCCTTGCGCCAATGCCTGGAGGGCTATGAGCTGGGGCAAGCCATGACCCGACTGCAGTGCGGGGACTGGTCAAGCTTGCAAGGCCTGGCGGGCCCGTTGCGAAATGAGGTTTTTGTGCGCGAGCAAGGCATTGACCCGGCACTGGAGTGGGACCCCGCCGACGCCCAATGCGTGCATGCGGTGCTGTGCAACCACTTGGGTGTGGCGGTGGCCACGGGTCGCTTATTGCCCAGTGAGAAAGGCGTGTCCAAAATCGGGCGCATGGCCGTGTTGCGCCGTTTGCGCGAGACCGGTTTGGGGCGACAGGTTCTGCTGGCCTTGGTGGCGCAGGCGCGCCAGCGTGGCGACCGTGAAGTGCAGTTGCATGCCCAGCGCAGCGCCCAAGGTTTTTACCAACGGCTGGGTTTTGGCGTCCAAGGCGAGCCGTTCGAAGAGGCGGGGATCAGCCACATCACCATGTCGATGGCGCTGTAGCTACACTGCCCTGCAAGCCACCAACGCGCCGAATCAAAGGTCGTCGCGCAAGGGGTAGGGCAGGGGCAACAGTTGCAGCTTTGCCCCATCGGGCTGCGCCAAATGCAAGTCACCGGGACCGTCGGCCGCAGAGGTGAGCAAGCAGGCGATGGCCACGCCAGCGTTGCCGCCGTCGCTGGCGGCTTGGGCAATGTTGCCGCATTCTTGGGGCGCATCGCCGGCAACAAAAATAGCTTGCCCGGCCTGCATGGCGGGGCCAGTCACGATGTAAGCGCGGCGTTTGAGGGTGCCCCTGAATTGGCTGCGCGCCACCACCTCTTGACCGGGGTAGCAGCCTTTTTTGAAGCTCACCCCATCCACCGACTCGTGGTTGAGCATTTGGGGGACAAACGTTTCGGCGGTAGCGGCTTGTACATCTGCCACTCCAGACATCACCTCGCCCCACAGCCATGCATCCAGACTGAGCCCCTGCGGGTGTGCTTCGCTGACGGGCATTTCACCTGCGGGGGCCAGCCACAAAGCGCGCGCTTGACCCGCCGCCGGGTACAAGCCCATGGCGGTGCCGCCCATCAGTGGGCGTTTTTTCCAAGCTGTGGGCAATTCGGTACCGACCAAACCCCACAAGGCCAATTCTTCACTGGCATCGCGCAAGCGGGCTTTGGCGCGCAACACGAACATGGACAGGCGCTTGAGCACAGCGGCCAGCACATCACGCCGACACACCAGCCACACGGTGTCAGGGGCTGGGACGCAGGCCACAAAAGTCGCTTGCATGCGGCCTTTGGCGCTGCAAAAAGAACAAAACCGCACGCTGTCGGGGCCCAGCAATGCCAGGTCGTGGGTCAATTGGTTGTGCAAAAAAGATACTGCGTCGCTGCCGCTGACTTCGATCACGCCCAAATGCGGCAAGGGGCAGGCACCATGGAAATGTGCGGGTGTCGGGGGAGGGGATGAACTCATGGGTGAATTATCATCCCCTGGTCTTTTCCCTTAGAAAGCCCAGGCCTTGCGCAATATTTGGGGCAGATGGCTGCTCTCCACCTTACTCGCCCTGTCGCTGTGCCTGATCGGCGTGGCAGGCTGGGTGCTGCGCGATTTACCGCTGGCGCGAGACGTCGTCGACCTCACCATCGAGCCGGGCACCCCTGTGCGAGGCATTGCGCAGCTCAGCGTGGACAGTGGTGTGGAGGTCAATCCCAATTGGCTTTATTGGTTTTTTCGCTTGAGCGGTCAGTCACGATTGCTTCGAGCGGGCAGTTATGAAATCAATGCTGGGGACTCGGCTTGGGATTTACTGCAAAAAATCAGCCGGGGGCAAGAGTCCCTGCAAGCGGTGGTGCTGGTCGAGGGGTGGACGTTTCGCCAATTGCGAAGCGCGTTGGACCGTTCGGTGCATTTGCAACACCTGACCCGTGGCCTGAGCGACGAGGCCATCATGGCCCAGCTAGGCCGGGCAGGGCAGGCCCCCGAAGGGCGGTTTTTCCCAGACACCTACACCCATGGCAAGGGCGATACCGATGTGCGCGTGCTGACCCGCGCCATGAAAGCCATGGACCGCCAATTGGCCGCGGCCTGGAACCACCGCGCCGACGCCATCGCCTTGGAAGACGCTGAACAAGCCCTGATTTTGGCCAGCATTGTGGAAAAAGAAACTGGCAAACCCAGCGACCGCAGCATGATCGCCAGCGTGTTCCACAACCGACTGCGCATTGGCATGCCTTTGCAAACGGACCCGACGGTGATTTATGGCATGGGTGAAGCGTTTGACGGCAATTTGCGCCGCCGTGACTTGCAAACAGACCACCCGTGGAACACCTACACCCGCAAAGGACTGCCTCCGACACCGATTGCCATGCCGGGCAAAGCGGCTTTGCTCGCTGCGGTGCAGCCTGCGCGCAGCAATGCCTACTATTTTGTGGCGCGTGGCGACGGCAGCAGTGAGTTCAGCCCCAATTTAGAAGCCCACAATGCCGCCGTAGACCGCTTTCAGCGGCGGCGCAATGCGGGCAGCGCCGCCCCTTGACGTGGGCAGGGACAAGGCACAATCAGGCCATGAGCAAGGGTATTTTCATCAGTTTTGAAGGGGTGGACGGCGCTGGCAAGTCCACCCACATCCAAGGGCTGGCCGATACCTTTCGCCAACAGGGCCGCCTTGTCACCCTGACCCGCGAACCGGGTGGCACGCCATTGGCCGAAAAGCTGCGCGATCTGGTTTTGCACGACGCCATGGATCCGCTGACCGAGGCCTTGCTCATGTTTGCGGCCCGGCGCAGCCACATCCAGGAGGTGATCCGCCCGGCCCTGGACCGTGGCGATGTGGTTTTGTGCGACCGCTTCACCGACGCCACTTTTGCCTACCAAGGCCATGGGCGTGGATTTGATCTGGCGGTGCTCACGCAATTGGAGCAATGGGTGCAAGGGCAGGCCGATGGCTTGTTGCAACCCGACATGACCTTGTGGTTTGCGCTGGACCCGGCGATTGCCGCCCAACGACTGGCCAACGCCCGCGTGCCCGATCGTTTTGAGTCCCAGCCACAGGCTTTTTTTGCGCATGTGCATGCCGGCTACGAAGCCCGTGCCCAGGCCGCCCCTGCACGCATGGTGCGAATCGATGCGGCCCAAAGTCGTCACCAGGTGTGGCAGCAACTGACCCAGGTGCTGGTGCGCCGAGGTTGGCTTTCCATCATGGTGCCAGTGCCCCCGGCCTTGAACCAGCCATGACCGACACAGTTACACCTAACGCTCCAGCGCCTTGGTTGGCCCCGGCTTTGCAAGATTTGCTCCACCAACGTGGGCATGCATTGTTGCTGCAAGGGCCCTCAGGTTTGGGGCAATACCGTTTGGGCCTGGAGGTGGCCCGCGCTTGGTTGTGTTTACAAGCCAGTGACAAGGGCGCATGCGGTCAATGCGCCAGTTGCCGCAACGTGGACTTGCGCAGCCATGCGGATTTGTGTGTGCTGATGCCCGAAACCCAAATGATCGACAAAGATTGGCCTTTGCACGAAAAAGCCCAAAAAGAGATCGACGACAAAGCGCGCAAGCCCAGCCGCGAAATTCGGGTCGACGCAGCCCGCGACATGGTGGCTTTCACCCAAACCACCCGCTCAGGTGGGAGACACAAAGTGGTGCTGATTTACCCAGCCGAGCGCATGAACCACATCACCGCCAACACGATTTTGAAAACCTTGGAAGAGCCGCCCGGCGACACCAGGTTTTTGCTGGTCAGCGAAGCGGCCCACCTGTTGCTGCCCACCATTCGCAGCCGCTGCCAAACCCATGCCTTGCGCTGGCCTGAATCTGCACCCGCTGTGCAAT
>CANJUS010000201.1:0-4202 GCA_947477505.1 Comamonadaceae bacterium
GACTACCTCATCGGTTTGCAAAATCAAATCACCACCGCCATTGCGCAAATCGACGGGGGCAGCTTTCTGTCAGACGCCTGGGAAAAGCCACCGGGCGAGGCACTGCAGGGCCACGGCATCACCCAAATCCTGGAAGGGGGCGAGGTGTTTGAGCGCGCTGGTTGTGGCTTTTCTCACGTCAAGGGCCCCCAACTCCCGCCTTCTGCCACCCACGCCAGACCCGAGTTGGCAGGCGCCCCTTTTGAGGCCATGGGCGTGTCCTTGGTGTTTCACCCACGCAACCCCTACGTCCCCACCGTGCACATGAACGTGCGCATGCTGTCGGCGCAAACAGCCCAGGGGCAAACCGTCGCATGGTTTGGTGGCGGCATGGACTTGACGCCGTACTACGGCTTTGAAGACGACGCCGTGCACTTTCACCGCACCTGTCGCGACGCACTCTCGCCTTTTGGCTCCCAGCTGTATCCCAAATTCAAGGCCTGGTGTGATGACTATTTTTGCCTGCGCCACCGCAACGAACAACGCGGTGTGGGGGGTATTTTTTTCGACGACTTTGCGCAGTTCGATGACAGCCAAAACTTGGCCATGCTCCAAAGCGTTGGCAATGCCTTGTTGCCGGCGTATCTGCCCATTGTGAAAAAGCGCATGCACACCGCCTACGGTGAGCGCGAACGCGCCCACCAGTTGTATCGCCGGGGCCGCTATGTCGAATTCAATTTGGTGTGGGACAGGGGCACGCACTTTGGATTGCAATCGGGCGGGCGCACTGAATCCATCTTGTTGTCCATGCCCCCCTTGGTCAGTTGGTCCTACCAACTCCAGGCAGCGCCCGGTTCGCCAGAACACGATTTGATGCAACGGTTCATCGTGCGACGAGACTGGCTGTGATTCACACAGCACCCATTGGGCTCAGTTGGTCCGCGATTTCAAGGGCTGGGTCAACCGGTAGCCAAATCCATGAATGGTTTTGATTTCAAAGGCTTGCGCCTTGAACTTGAATAATTTCGAGCGCAGTCGACTGATCACCACTTCCAAGCGCAATTTATCAAAAGTTGTGCGTTGCGCCTCACCACCCAGTTTGTCAATCAAATCATCGTAGGTGCAGTGCGTAGAAGTCTGGGCCAAGGTGAAGAGCACAATGGTTTCCTTTGGCGTCAAACTCAGCACATCCGCATCTGGCGCGCTCAAAGACATGCTTTTTTGATGCAAAGTCCACACATTGCTTACTGACACAGCGCTTGAGCCTTGTCGGTCGTGCCGACGCATTAAATTTCGAATGACGGCCAATATTTCTTCGGGTCGGGTGGGTTTGGTCAAGTAGACATCGGCACCGGCCTGGTAACCTTCTGTGCGCTCACTGCCCATCACTCTGGCAGTCAACATCACAATACCCATGAACGGATGAATGTCGCGCAGCCATTTGCACAAACTGATACCGTCCTCACTGGGTTGCAGATAGTCTTTTAAACTCACATCCGGCTTGGGCATGATGCGCTTGAGCAAACGAAAACCCATGCGATGGGTCGTCGCGATATTGAGCAGCTTATTGGCGATGTAGATGCCTTCTTGAAACAAGGTCACGAAAGATTCGAAGTCCTCAAAGTCAGTGACTTTGAACGCCAGGCAATGCTCATTCAAAATGAATTGCCGGGTCAGGCCTTCGTTGGTGAAGGCATATGTTTTGTGAATGGTTGGAACGAGCATTTTTTGCTCGCCAAAATTTTCTAATTTGATGCTCTGATTTTGCAAAACAGAGAAGCCACTGTACTTGGCGTAACCAAAATACGCTTGCCCTTTGCCCATGAGGTTGGGCAGATCAGCATCGATGACAAATCTAATTTCAGCAACGGCGAGATAATTAAAGCTGATATTTTTAGATCCTTGCATTAATTAATTGTAAAAAGCGATAACGAAATACCTTGCAAGACTTTGCAAGGTATCCATGACAGCCAACAGATGATCAATTTAAAACCTATATCAATCGCCAGGTTTTATGTCGCTTGCTGAATGAAGATGAAAGCATGGCAACACCTTTTTATGACAGGCCACCGTTAAAGTAAATGTGTTTGACGGCCTCGATGGCCTTGGTGCGTTGGGCACCATCGGGATGATTGAGTTCGCGCAAAGGATTGTTGAGCATTTTTTTCATCAAACCCATGGACAGAGACTCTAAAACACTGTCCACAGATTGACCCTTCTCAATGAGTTTGCGTGCGCGGATCAACTCGGCTTGACGCCAGGCATCGGCTTGGAGATTCAACTCTTGGATCATGGGGACCAGGCTGCGCATCTCCAGCCAAGCCATGAATTTTTGAACCCCCACGTCAATAATCACCTCTGCCTCTGCCACCGCTTCTTGTCGATGCGATTGACCACTGTTGATCACCTGGGTCAAGTCATCAATGGTGTACAAAAAAACGTCTGACAGGCCTTTGACTTCCGGTTCAATATCGCGGGGGACGGCCAAATCAACCATGAACATTGGCCGATTTTTCCGCGCACGCAAAGCCCGTTTAACTGCACCAAGCCCAATCAACGGCAAGGTGCTGGCCGTGCAGCTGACCACCACATCAAAATCTGGAAGCCGCATTGGAAGATCTGCCAATGCAATGCTTTTTCCACCATGCATTGCTGCCAGCATGTCGGCCCTGGTAGCAGATCTGTTGGCGATCGTGATGGAGCGAGGGGATTTGGCTGCAAAGTGCGCCACACACAACTCGATCATTTCACCGGCACCCACAAACAAGACATGGGTGTCTTTGATGTTTTCGAATATTTGACTGGCCAAGCGAACACTCGCCGCTGCCATGCTGATGGAGTGCGCACCGATGTCTGTCGATGTGCGCACTTCTTTGGCAACCGCAAATGACCGTTGGAACAATTGGTTCAAAGTGGTACCCAAGGCACCCGAGTCTGCAGCCACGCGCACCGCATCTTTGAATTGCCCCAGTATTTGGGACTCTCCCAACACCATGGAATCCAGTCCGCTGGCCACACGAAATGCATGCCGGGCCGATGCACCACCTTCGAGCTTATAGATGTGTGATTGCAAATCATCCACCTGTGCATTGCCCGCATCTGCCAGCCACGTCAAAGTATCCTGCCATTGAACCTCTTCGCCAGCACAATAAACTTCTGTTCGGTTGCAAGTCGACAAAATAGCCACTTCTTTGTGCGTCTCAAAGTTGCGGCGCAGGCCTTGCAGTGACAGCACCAATTGATCAGATGCGAAGGCAAATCGCTCGCGCAAATCAATCGGTGCGGTTCGGTGATTGAGCCCCAAAGTCCAGACCGCCATTCAAGCCACCTTTTTGAACATGGGTGATACATCCGCCTGGGGCCAGGCCTGGACCATGCGCTGACAAATGCCTGCTGCGGTCAGTCCATGCAAGCGCATCAATTCTTGCGGGTCCCCATGTTCTGTGAATTCATCTTCAAAGCCCATGACCAATACAGGCTTGGCAATGCCCATTTCTTGCATGGCTTCCACGACGGCAGCGCCTGCGCCACCCATGCGAACCCCATCTTCGATCGTGATGAAGCGCTCATGCGCTTGTGCTATTTTTTGAACCATCTCTATGTCCAGTGGCTTGGCCCAACGCATATTGATCACCGTGGCATTGATCGATTCGGCTGCTTTCAGCGCTTCATACAGCAAGGGCCCGAATGCAAAAATGGCAATGCCTTGGCCTTGACGCCGAATTTGAGCTCGACCAAAGGGCAAGGCGCTCAAATCTGATTGCACGGTGGCACCAACACCTGAACCACGCGGGTACCGCACAGTGACTGGGCGATCGCTTGCAAAAGCTGTGCTGAGCAATTGCCGACATTCGTTTTCATCAGCCGGGCAAGCCACACCCATGTGCGGGATGCAACGGGTAAAGGCAATGTCAAACATGCCAGCGTGGGTGGGACCATCGGGACCCACCAAGCCAGCCCTGTCCAAAGCAAACACCACCGGCAACTTTTGCAAAGCCACATCGTGTATCAATTGGTCATAGGCTCTTTGCAAAAAAGTGGAGTAAATGGCCACCACAGGTTTGAGGCCTTCGCAGGCCATGCCTGCGGCGAACGTCACTGCATGCTGCTCTGCAATCCCCACGTCGTGGTAACGGTCTGGAAATCGCTGGCTGAACGCGACCATGCCGGAGCCCTCTCGCATGGCCGGCGTAATGCCCACCAAGCGCGGGTCTTGGCTGGCC
>CANJUS010000202.1:0-4184 GCA_947477505.1 Comamonadaceae bacterium
CATGCCACGGCGCTCGAGTTCTTCCACGATGTGGTAAAGGTACTTGCTGGAGCGGTCGGTCATGCGCTGCAAATAGTCACCGCGGTCGCTCATGGCAATGGCTTCGTCCAAATCGTGCGTGATGAAGAGCACGGCTTTTTTCTGACGCGCCCACAAATCGAGCACCTCGGTTTCCATCAGCTGTCGGGTTTGGATGTCCAAGGCCGAAAAGGGCTCGTCCATCAAGATGATGTCGGGGTCCAGCACCAAGGTTTGGGCCAAGGCCACCCGTTTGCGCATGCCGCCCGATAGCTGGTGCGGGTAGCGGTCCTCAAACCCGGCCAAACCCACCCGCGACATCCAATCCAAGGCCATTGCTTGGGCTTGTTGGGGCTCGGTGTGGTGGTATTGCAAGCCCAGCAGCACATTGTCCAAGGCACTGCGCCACGGCATCAAGGCTTCTGTTTGGAACATGTAGCCGGCCCGGGCATTGATGCCTTGCAGGATTTGCCCAAACACCCGAACCTCACCTTGGCTGGGGGTGAGCAAGCCGGCCGCCACATTGAGCAAGGTGGACTTGCCGCAGCCCGTGGGCCCGACCACCGACACAAATTCACCCGGCTGCACTTGCAGCGAGGTGTCGGCCACCGCGGTGTAGGCGGCTTCCAACGGTGAACGAGGGCGAAAGGTGCAACGGATGTTGCACAACTCCAGGGCGGGGGTTTCCATCAGGGCGCGTTCAGACTAAGCCTTGAATTTGTCCTTGGCACGCCGGGCAAAGTCGTTGGTGAAGGTTTTGGTCAAGTCGATCTTGTCGGCCTTGAGCGTGTCATCAAAGCTGGCCAAGGCTTTGAGCGCAACCTTGGTCCCGTCTGGTGGGATCAAGCCGTCGGGGCTCAAGGCCTCGCGGATTTTGTCAAACGAGGCCAAGTACAAGGCCCGGTCCCCCAACAAATAGCTTTCGGGAACGGTTTTCAAAATGTCGGAAGGACCCGCGGTTTGCAGCCATTTCAAGCCGTGAACAATCGCATTGGCCAAGGCTTGGCAGGTGTTGGGGTTTTGCGCGATGTAATCGACCGGCGCGTACAAGCAAGCCGCCGGCATCGGCCCGCCAAAGACATCGATGGTGCCCTTGATGGTGCGCGTGTCGGAGATGATTTTCACGTCGCCTTTTTGCTCGAGCATGGTCATCACCGGGTCGATGTTGCTGATGGCGTCGATTTGCCCGCTGCGCATGGCCGACAAAGCACCCGCAGACGTGCCCACACCAATGAAGCTCACATCGCTGGCCTTGAGGCCGGCGCGCGACAAAATCAGGTTGGCCACCATGTTGGTGGAAGAGCCTGGGGCAGAAACACCGATTTTTTTGCCCCGCAAATCGGCCACCGTTTTGTATTGCGCCATGGTTTTGGTCGACACGCCAATGGCAATTTGGGGTGCGCGGCCTTGCAACACAAAGGCTTTGAACATTTGCGCTTTGCTTTGCAAATTGATGGTGTGCTCGTAAGCGCCAGAGCACACATCGGCCGATCCCCCCACCACCGCCCGCAAGGCCTGGGTGCCGCCAGCAAAGTCGCTGATTTCCACCTCCAATCCCTCGGCCTTGAAGTAGCCCAATTGCTCGGCCAGGGTCAACGGCAGGTAATAAAAAGAGGCCTTGCCCCCGACCGCGATCGAGACCTTGGTTTTTTCGGGCTTGCCCGTTTGCGCGTGCACTCCGGGCCACGCCAGGCCCCAACCCGCCAGCGCACTGGCCTGGATGAATTGTCGGCGGTCAAGGTCAAAAGCATTCATGGTTTAGGCTTTTAAAAATAGGGGAAATGGGTTCAAAAAAGCTTACCCCGACCCACCGAAAAACGCATCGGTGTCATCCCGAGAGGGTTATCACTTAGGTGTTTCGCCTGTCGAGCAAGGCATGGGCAATCGTGCCCAGATCAACAAACTCCAACTCGCTGCCAATGGGCACGCCGCGCGACAGGCGGCTGACTTGGATACCGCGTTTTTTCAGCACCTCGCCAATCACGTGGGCGGTGGCCTCCCCCTCGGCGGTGAAATTGGTCGCCAAAATCACCTCTTGCACCTGCCCATCACAGGCGCGGTCAATGAGTTTTTGCAAGCCCATTTCATGCGGCCCCAGCCCTTCAATGGGGCTGATGCGCCCCATCAACACAAAGTAAGCCCCTTGGTAGGCCCCGGTGCGCTCCAAGGCCAATTGGTCAGCGGGTGTCTCAATCACGCACAAGCGCGTGGGGTCGCGGGCGGGATCGGCACAGGTGGGACAAACCTTTGACTCTGACAATGTGTGGCAACGCTCACAATGCCCGACTTTGTCCAAGGCCTGGGCAATGGCCTGGGCCATCAAATGCGCACCTTCTCGGTCGTTTTGCAACAGGTGATGGGCCATTCGCGTGGCCGACTTGACCCCCACGCCTGGCAGGCGGCGCAGGGCCCCCATCAAGGCTTCCAGGGCGGGACTGGCAGACATCAAAAGGGCAATTTCATGCCCGGGGGCAAACCTGCATTGAGCTTGCCCATGCGCGCCTCGCTGGTCTCAGCGGCTTTGCGCGCCGCATCGTTGAAGGCCGCAGCCACCAGGTCCTCGAGCATGTCTTTGTCGTCGCTGAGCAAGCTGGCATCGATGCTGACCCGTTTGACATCGTGCTTGCAAGTCATCAACACTTTGACCAAGCCAGAACCCGACTCACCGGTGACTTCGATGAGCGCGAGTTCATCCTGGGTTTTTTTGATGTTGTCTTGCATGGCCTGGGCTTGCTTCATCAGGCCAGCGAGTTGTCCTTTATTGAACATGGTTGTTTTCTTTCATACAGGTTTAAGAGATCCGGGAACAATTTTCGCGTCAAATTGATGCATCATTTTTTGCACAAAGGGGTCGCCCAAGATGATGGCCTCGGCCTCACTTTGCCGCTGCGCAGCCAAGGCGGCGGCGCGCTTGGCCGGGCTGTCCGTGACGCGGCCCACCTCCAGCGTCAAACGCACGGCGTGACCGGTGTCTGCCAGGGCCAGTTCCAAGCGCTCGCGGGCGGTCGGGTTGTGCAAGGACTCGCGCTCGATGCGCAGCAGCCATTCTTGGGTATCGCGGCCCACCAATTGCGACTGCAATGCCAACTCGCGCACCAGTGCGGTGATGCGCTCGGCGGCCACCATTTGTTGCACCACGCTGTGCCAAAAATCACCCTCTTCGGTGGGGACCAACACCACTTCTGCGCTCACCTGGGGTTTGTCCAAACGCTCAGCCCCGGGTCCGGGGTCGCGCACGGGCACCGCACCACCACCTGACATGGCCGCTTTGGCGCTGGTTTGCGTGGCCATTGGCTTGGCGACGCCAGTCTCGCGCACCGGCACCTGGCGCCCGGGGGGCAAGTGCACATTGGCCGTGCCCGCTGCCATCGACACAGGCTGCGCTGCATCGATTGGGTTTGGCTGGCTGGTCGACTGCGAGCGAACTGGCACAGGTCTGTGAATGCCAGCGTCAGGGGCCGGGGCCTTGCTTGACGCGCTGGGTGGGTCGGTGTGTTGGCCTGTCGGCTCAAGACCCGCTGTTTTCAGGCTTTTTTTTTCCGTGTCCACGTTCGTTGGCTGAGGAGACTTGAAAGCCAATAAACGCAGCAGCACCATGGTCAAGGCGGCATATTCGTCAGGTGCCAAGCCCAGTTCCGCGCGCCCGTGCAAGCACATGCTGTAGAGCAGCTGGGTTTCATCGGCGGGCATCAGCCGGGCCAGATGGCGCTCAGTTTGGGCATCTTCGTCCAAGTTGGACTCGTCTTGCGCGCCGGGCACCGCTTGCAACACCGCCATGTGCTGCAGCACCACGGTCATGTCCTCTAGCGTGGATGCTGCATTCAAGCCCTGGTCACGCAACAGCTCAACGGTGTGCACGACTTGTTGCCCATCGCCGTTTGCCAGCGCTTCGATCAAGCCAAAAACATGGCTGCGATCGACCGAGCCCAACATTTGCTGCACCGACGCGAGCATCACTTGGCCAGCACCAAACGCCATGGCCTGGTCGGTCAGGCTGAGCGCGTCGCGCATGGAGCCGCGCGCGGCCCGGGCCATCAAGCGCAAAGCAGCCACTTCGTGCACGACCCCTTCGTTTTTCAGCACATGGGTCAAGTGGTCCAGCAGCACCGTGGGCGGCATGGGCCGCAGGTTGAACTGCAGGCAGCGCGACAACACGGTGACCGGTA
>CANJUS010000203.1:0-4179 GCA_947477505.1 Comamonadaceae bacterium
CGAGGTGCTGGGTTTTTTGATCACCGACCGTGGCGATGTGCGCGGGCAAAAAGTGGTGTTTTTGAGCCGCGACGCGCAGTCGCACCACCAGTTGGTGATGGAAAGCGGGCGTCACCCGGGCGACGGGCCGGGCTATGGTTTGCAGCAGATTTCTTTTTGGGTGCCCCAGCTCGATGGCTTGCGCGTGATGCACCAACGGGTGAGCCAGCGCCCCGACACCGGTTTGATCCAGTGCGTGGACCACGGCAATTCGTGGTCACTTTATTTCCGCGACCCGGAGGCCAACCGCATCGAGGTGTACACCGACACGCCTTGGCACATTGCCCAGCCTTATTTAGAGCCGTTGGATTTGGCCCTGAGCGATGCCGAGATCACCCGCCGCACCGAGCAGCACCTGGTGGGCAACCCCACCAAGCAAGACCGGCTCGATTGGGTGGCGGCCTTTGCCGAGCAAATCCGCGCCAGTCAAGTCGCCCGCAGCCAGCCCTGACCCGAACCGGCCCTGGGGCCGGGGTGGGTGCTCAATCGGCGGTGACGCCGTATTTTTGGACCGAGCCGACCCAGCGCTCGATTTCTTCTTGCAAGAAGGCCTGCTGTTGGGCGGGTGCGATGTTGAGCAGCCGCCCACCATCGCGCTCAACACGCGCAATGAACTCGGGCTCACGGTTGATTTGCGCCATGGCTTCGCGCAATTTGGCCACCACCGACGGCGGGGTGCCAGTGGGGGCAAAGATGCCAAACCAGCTCTCGCCCTCAAAGCGTGTCAAGCCGGTTTCGTTGACGGTGGGCACCTGGGCCAAGTGCGGGCTGCGCGCGCCAGAGGACACGACCAAACCTTTGAGCTTGCCCGCCTGCACGTATTGCTTGGAGGCCGACATGTTGTCAAACATCACGTCCAAGCGCCCGCCCATCATCTCTTGGTGCGCCGGAGCAGCGCCTTTGAAGGGCACATGCAAGGCCTCGATACCCAAGCTGCTGAGCAAAACCGCGCCCCACACATGCTGCAAAGTACCTACGCCGCCCGAGCCGTAGCTGAGCCGACCGGGCCGCTCTTTGCCGTACTTGACCAAGTCGGCCAGGCTGTTGACCGGCAAATCGGGGCGCGCGAGCATGACAAACGGATAGGCCGAGATGTAGCCCAAGGGGATGAAGTCGCGCGCCGGTTCGTACGACAGGTTTTTGATCAAGGCCTTGTTCATCACCATGTTGAAGATGCCACCCATCAACAGGGTGTGGCCATCGGCGGGGGCTTTGGCGACAAATTCGGTGCCCACCAAAGAGCCCGCGCCAGCGCGGTTTTCCACCACCGTGGGTTGGCGCAATACCTCGGTGAGTTTTTGCGCCATGTTGCGCGCCAAGATATCGGTACCGCCACCTGGGGCTTGGGGCACGACCAAGCGGATGGGGCGGTTGGGGAAGTCTTGTGCGCCAACGCCTGTGCTCCACAACAACGCTGCGGCCATCGCGCCCAAGGCGGTGCGGCGCCACATCACTGAAAATTTATTTCCCATGGTTGATCTCCTCATTCATCTGGTTTGAATTTTTGCGGGCCTCTTGCCTGGGCGATGTGGTGCTACCCGCCACCCCAATGGGTGCATGCAAGCCCCGCATCATGCCGGCAAAAAACCCAGCTCGGCGCGCAACTCGGCCAATGCCGGGTTGACCAAATAGGCAATCAAGACCTGGGCCATGTCGACTTGTCTGGCGCGCTTGGCCAACACCGCGGTGTACACCGTGGCCAGCTCGTGCGCTTTGGGCAAATCGCCGACCAACTGCACACCGGGGGTGGACAAAATTTCTGTCACCTGTGTGCAGCCAATGGCTTTGGGGTCTTTGCTCAGGCCCATCGCCTTCATGGCGGTGGCGCCGTTGGGGTGGGGCCGCAAGCGGGGGGCCAGCTCGTCGGCCACGCCCAGTTTTTGCATCACCTTCATGAAGTGAATGCCGGCCGTGGCCAACTGGGGGTCGGGGAAATAAATCGCACTGGCCTTGAGCAAGGCTTGGCGCAGCGCGTCCGGGGTCGCCACCGCCACCGGGGCTTGGCCGGCCAACACCGCCACGCCGGTTTTGACCACGCCGATGTCATGCGCGCTGCCTTCGATGGCATGGCCTTGCTTGACCAAGTCTTGCACCATGGGCCGCGTCAGGATGAGCACATCGCAGGGTGCCCCATCGAGGAGTTTTTGTTTCATCGCCCCCACCGCGCCAAAGGTGCCGCTCAGGTGCAAACCATGCAGCGACTCAAAGTCGTCGGACAGGGCGCGCACCAGACCTTGGGCTGCGCCACCACTCAATATATGTAAGGTGACCATGGTGTTCAATCCATTTTGATGTTGGCGGCGCGGATGACTTGGGCCCACTTGGCCACATCGTCTTGAATGTATTTGTCAAACACAGCGGGGTTCATCACCATTGGCACCGCGCCTTGTTTGCCCCACTGCTGGCGCACATCGGTTTGGGAAGCGATTTTGGATACCGCTTCGTTCAAGCGATCGACCACCGCTTTGGGCGTGCCTTTGGGGGCCATCAATCCAACCCAGATGGTGGCCTCGTAGCCAGGCACACCGGCCTCGGACATGGTGGGCACATCGGGCAACACCTCGGAGCGCTGGCGACCGGTGGTGGCGATGGCGCGCACCTTGCCAGCCTTGACCTGTTCGGTCATGGTGGTGACGGCATCGAACATCAAATCAACCTGGCCACCGAGCACATCGGTGCGCGCCCCCGAGCTGCCTTTGTAGGGGATGTGCACCAGGTCAATTTTGGCCATGCTTTTGAACAACTCACCGGCCATGTGGTAGGGCGTGCCCGGCCCCGATGAAGCGTAGTTCAGCTTGCCCGGCTGGGCTTGCGCGCGCTTGATCAGATCGGCCGCGTTTTGCATGCCGGTGCCGGGGTAGGCCACCAACACCAGGTCGGAGTAATTGATCGGAGCCACGCCCACAAAGTCACGCAACAAGCTGTAGGGCTTGTTGGGGATCAGGGTTTCGTTGACGGTGGAGGCATTGGACATGAGCAACAAGGTATAGCCGTCGGCCGGGGCTTTGGCCGCGACATCGGTGCCAATGACCGAGCCCGCGCCCGGCTTGTTGTCGACCACGAAGGATTGGCCCAACGCGTCTTGCAAGCGTTGGGCGATGAAGCGCGCGTAGTTGTCGGCCGGACCGCCGGTGGCAAAGGGCACCACGATTTTGACCGGGCGCTGCGGATAGTTTTGGGCCCCCACCAGGGTGCTGGTGGCGAACGCGGCCACCAAGGTCAACAGGTGGCGGCGGTGTGCGGTAAAGGTTTTCATGGTCGGTGTGCTCACTCTAATTTGCCCATGCGCCGAACCACGTCGCTCATGCGCTTGATATCGGCTTGGACGTATTTTTCAAAATCGGCGCTGTCCAAAAACTGGACCGGGCTGCCGGCATTGTGGATGACCTCGCGCGCCTTGGCGTCTTGTGCGGCCATGCGGGCGGCGGCGCGCAATCGCTGCACCACCGGCTCCGGCGTGCCGCTGGGCACGAACAGGCCCGACCACTGGGCGTATTCGGCATTGAAACCTTGGTCCCTCAAGCTGGGCACATCGGGCATGGATTCGAGCTTGCCCACACCCCAGTGGCCCAGCACCCGGATCTTGCCGGCTTTGACATGCTGCAGCACCGTGGCCGGCCCAGTGGAGACGGCCTCGATTTGCCCACCCAACAACGCCAACACCGCTGGGCCAGCGCCAGTGAAAGGCACATGGGTAAGCGACATGCCACTGGTTTGGGCCAGGATTTCCATCGGCACATGCATGGTGCCGTAATTGCCCGATGACCCGTAGTTGATGGCCTTGGGTCGGCGGCGGGCGTCTTCGACAAAGTCTTTGGCTGTTTTCCACGGGGCGTCAGCGCGCACGGCCAGCACCGTGGGGTCGGCGGTGTAGCGGGCAATCGCTCGCAAGTCGGTGTGGGCATACATGGCGGGGCGACCGACCAAGGCATCGGCCTCGGGGATCACGCTCAGCGAGGACAAGGCCATCAGCACGGTGTGGCCATCGGGCTTGGCCTTGGCCACCACCCCCATGCCAATGCCCCCGCCCGCGCCGGGTTTGTTTTCGATCACCACCGGCTGGCCGAGTTCTCGTGCCATCGCCTCGGCCACCGGCCGGGCCACGATGTCGGCCACGCCACCCGGGGGAAAGGGCACCAC
>CANJUS010000204.1:0-4178 GCA_947477505.1 Comamonadaceae bacterium
CGTGCACCAAGGCATCGACCGCTTCTTGCAACAAAACCGTGGTGTGGGTGCATGTCAAAGACACCGTGCTCATTCAGAAAGAAAAGTCCTTGAACACATCGGGCATCTCACCTTGCAAGGCTTGCGCCTGCTGGGTTTCGTAGGTGGCCTTGTCCCACAGTTCAAAGTGGTGGCCCATGCCCAGCAGCAAAGTTTCACGCTGGATGCCTGCGGCCTCGCGCAACTCAGGTGAGACCAGCACACGCCCGGTGCCATCCATCTCGACATCCATGGCGTTGCCCAAAAAGTGGCGCTTCCACCACTGCGCGCTCATGGGCAAGGCGGCCAATCGTTCGCGAAAGCGCTCCCACTCGGGGCGCGGGAACATCATCAAACATCCATGGGGGTGACGCGTCAGGGTGAGCTGGCCCTGCGCCATGGCAGCCAGCACCTCGCGGTGGCGCGTGGGCACCGACAAACGGCCCTTGGCATCCAGCGTCAACGATGAAGCACCTTGAAACACAGCAAGACATCCTTGGAAACAGGCAAAAAGCAAAATGCAAATGCATTTTTCACCACTTTATTGCACTTATTTGCACTGTAGCAGGATTTACCCAGATCTCCAAAGCATTTGTGTTTTTTTCAATTAAATCAAGTACTTAGAGCCGTTTTCGCGTGGACTTTCGAAGAGAAAAAGTTGTTTTAAATTAGCAACTTAGGAAGAACTTCCAATGTTGATTGTTAAGAGTTTGCCCGGCCAAAAAAAACAGGCCCGCAGGCCTGTTGTGGTGCACACGCCGCAGTGGCGGCCCCTGGGGTTGGTCAATCGCCAAACATTTTCTGTTTGAGTTCGCGCCGCTGCTGCGCCTCCAGCGACAAAGTGGCGGTGGGGCGGGCCAGCAAGCGGCCCACGCCAATGGGCTCACCGGTTTCGTCACAGTAACCGTAATCTTCGCTGTCAATGCGGGAGATGGACTGCTCGATTTTCTTGAGCAATTTGCGCTCGCGGTCACGGGTGCGCAGCTCCAGGGCATGCTCTTCTTCAATGGTGGCGCGGTCGGCCGGGTCGGGCACCACGGTGGTGTCCTCGCGCAGGTGCTCGGTGGTTTCACCGGCACTGTTGAGGATGTCTTGTTTCAACTGCACCAGCTTGCGGCGAAAGAACGCCATCTGAACGCTGTTCATGTACTCGCTGTCGGGCATGGCCGAGACGTCAGCGTCGGTCAGGCTCTCCAGCGGTTTGGTTTTCCAATGGTTGGCCAATTTGGGGTCTTTGTGTGTGTTCACGGGGGCAGCGGCAATGTGCGTGGGGGTGATGATGGGCGAATAACTGGACTTGGCAGCGGTCGAGGGCACCACCGCAGCGGGGGGCGGGGGCACCATGGAGGCGGCCTTGGCCGCGCGCGGCGACTGCTTGCCCACTGCCGCCACGGGCTTGGGCGGTGCGGGCACCGGTGTGGGCCGCGCAGGCGCTGCGGCTTTGGCGCCAGCGGTTTTGCCCGGGGCCACTTTGGTGGCAGCTGTTTTGGCGGGCGGGGAAGCAGGTTTTTTCACAACGGGTTTGGCGGCCTTGGGCGCGGGTTTGGCCGCGACTTTGGGCTGCGGCTTGGCCTTGACAGGCACCGCTTTGCCCTTGGCTTTGGGGGGAGTGGATTTGGCCGCAGGTGCGGATTTTTTGGGCGCGGGTTTGGCCGCTGCCTTGGTTTTGACCACGGCTTTCATGGGCACGGGTTTTTTCACTGCGGTTTTAACGGCTTTGGCCGCCGGCTTGGCCGCTGGCTTGGCTGTTGACTTGGGGACTGGCTTGGCCGCGCTGGCTTTTTTGGCAGATGCCGGAGCAGCTTTCTTGACCGGCGCCGGAGCTGCCTTTTTCACGGCTGGCTTGGCCACAGGCTTGGCCTTGGCAGCGGCACGGGGCGGGGCCTTTTTGGCCACGGGCTTGACCGCCTTGGCTGGGGTCGCCGCCTTGCCCACCTTTTTGGCCACGGGCTTGGCTTTGGTCACAGCGACACCTTTTTTGGTTTTGGCAGTGGTCACGAACGGTCTCCTAAGGTTTGCCCCCCGCCGATGGGCGGATGTACAACTTGCTGGTTGGGCGTGCAGGCCTGATCAGGACCACTTGTTCACCCGGGGTTGCCCCCAAAGCTTCGCCTTTTGCCCAGCATTGGGCGCGCGCGATTGTAGCGACAGAGATGCGCGCCCCTCAGACCAGGCATTTGTCCAGGCCTTGGAAAAAAATATCCTTGGGCAAATCGATGCCGATGAAGACCATTTTGCTGTTGCGCACTTCTTCACTGGCCCAGGCTGGCCCCAAGTCGCTGCCCATGAGTTGGTGCACGCCTTGGAAGATGACTTTGCGCTCGGTGCCCTTCATGAACAACACGCCCTTGTAGCGCAGCATGCGCGGGCCATAAATATTGACGATGGCCCCCAAAAAGTCCTCTAACTTGGCCGGGTCGAAAGCGCGGTTGGACTTGAAGACAAAGCTTTTCACGTCGTCGTCGTGGTGATGGTGGTGGCCGCCACCATGGTCGTGGTTGTGTTGGTGCGAGGGGTGGTCGCAGTGCTCCCCGTGCGCGTGGTCGTGGTGCTGGTGCGCGCTGTCTTGCAAAAAATCGGGGTCGATGTCGAGTTTGGCGTTGAGGTTAAAGCCGTGCAGGTCAAACACCTCTTTGATCGACACCTCGCCAAAATGCACCGTCTTTTGAGGAGCGCGCGGGTTCATGTGTTTGAGTCGGTGCTGCAAGGCCTCCAACTCACCGGCATCGACCAAGTCGCTCTTGCTGATGAAGATTTGATCGGCAAAGCCCACCTGGCGGCGCGCCTCTTGGCGGTCGTTGAGTTGCTGCGCGGCGTGTTTGGCGTCGACCAAGGTGAGGATGGAGTCGAGCAAATAGCCCTCGGCCACCTCGTCGTCCATGAAAAAGGTTTGGGCCACCGGACCGGGGTCGGCCAAGCCGGTGGTTTCGATGACCAAGCGCTCGAAATCGAGTTCGCCCTTGCGACGGCGCTCGGCCAGGTCGCGCAAGGTGGTGCGCAAATCTTCGCGGATGGTGCAACACACACAGCCGTTGCTCATTTGGATGATTTGCTCTTTCGTGTCGGCCACCAAGATTTCGTTGTCGATGTTTTCCTCGCCGAACTCGTTTTCGATCACGGCGATCTTCATGCCATGGGACTCGGACAGCACACGCTTGAGCAAAGTGGTTTTACCCGAGCCCAAAAACCCGGTCAGAACAGTGGTGGGAATCAACATGGCTTGCTTTCTGGGGGTGAATGCACAAAGTGGGGCAGTGTAGCGATCATTTAAGACCGGCCACGGCGGGGGTTCATTTGCCCGCCCAACGGCTTGGGTCCAGCCCAGCCCGGGCCAAACCAATTACTTTTTGATGACCACCAAGCCCTTGAGGTACTCGCCTTCAGGGAAGGTCACGGTCATGGGGTGGTCGGGGGCAGCAAACAGCCGCTCGCTGATGAAACCGTCGACCCCGGCGTCGGTCCCCGCAGACGCCACGATCTTGTGGAACAAGTCGGCGCTGATGCCGCCCGAACAACTGTAGGTGAACAAGGCACCGCCGGGCACCAGCAGTTTGAACGCCAAGCGGTTGATGTCTTTGTAAGCGCGCGCGGCGCGCTCGGCATGTGCGGCGGTGGGGGCAAATTTGGGCGGGTCCAAGATGATGGCGTCAAAGACGCGCCCGTCTTGGATGAACTGGCGCAAGCTGGCATTGACATCGGCATCCATGAAGTGCGCACTGTCATTGTCAAAGCCATTGAGTTGCACATGGCGTTGCGCGCGGGCGATGGCCGGGCCGGACGAGTCGATCGAGGTGACCATCGCCCCCGAGCCCAACACCCCGGCCGCTCGCATGCCGCTCAACGCAGCCACGCTAAACCCACCTGTATAGCAATAGCAATTGAGCACCTGCGCAAAACCCAAGCGCTGGGCGTACTGGGCAAATTTGTGCCGGCTGTCGCGCTGGTCCAGGTAAAACCCGGTTTTGTGTCCCTCGGCCACATCCAATGTGAGCTGCCAGGCGTGCTCGCGCAGGCCAATTTCGGTGTGCCCCGCATCCCCCACGGGTTGGCGCAACCAACCGGTGTGCGAGGGCAAGCCCTCCAAGGCGCGCACGCCCGAGTCCGAACGCTCGTACAAACGCGCCACGCCGCTGGCGCTGCACAAGGCGTCGGCAATGGCC
>CANJUS010000205.1:0-4178 GCA_947477505.1 Comamonadaceae bacterium
AGCTGTCCAAGGCGTCGGCTTGCACTGAGGCGCAAGCGGCCCACCAAGCCATCAGCAACAGGGCTTGGCGCATCTCATTCGGCCCGACTGGGCACCAAAATTTCGCGCTGGCCGCTGGTGCTCATGGCGCTGACCAAGCCGGCTTTTTCCATGTCCTCGACCAAACGGGCGGCGCGGTTATAGCCAATTTTTAAGTGGCGTTGCACCAAGGAAATGCTGGCTTTGCGGTTCTTTAAAACTATCTCAACCGCTTGGTCATACAGCGGGTCTTTTTCGCCACCGGCTGCACCCAGGCCGTCCAGGTCAAGCTCTGAACCATCGACGGTGCCGCCTTCGAGCAGACCCTCGATGTAATTGGGCTCGCCTTGGGTTTTGAGGTAACTGACCACCCGGTGCACCTCTTCGTCGCTGACAAAAGCCCCATGCACACGGATGGGCAAACCCGTGCCGCTGGGCATGTAAAGCATGTCGCCCATGCCCAGCAAAGCTTCGGCACCCATTTGGTCCAAGATGGTTCGGCTGTCGATTTTGCTGCTGACTTGAAAGGCAATGCGGGTCGGGATGTTGGCCTTGATCAGGCCTGTGATCACGTCCACGCTGGGGCGCTGGGTGGCCAAGATCAAGTGGATGCCCGCGGCACGCGCTTTTTGGGCCAGGCGGGCGATCAGCTCTTCGATTTTTTTGCCCACCACCATCATCAGGTCGGCCAACTCGTCAATCACCACCACGATGTGGGGCAACCGCTCCAAGGGTTCAGGCGCATCGGGCGTCAAACTGAAGGGGTTGGCAATGTGCTCTTCACGCGCTGTGGCCTCGTCAATTTTGGTGTTGTAGCCGGCCAAGTTGCGCACACCCATTTTGCTCATCAGCTTGTAGCGGCGCTCCATTTCGGCCACGCACCAGGTCAGCCCATGGGCAGCTTGCCGCATATCGGTCACCACGGGCGCGAGCAAATGGGGGATGCCCTCGTAGACCGACATTTCCAACATCTTGGGGTCGATCATCAAAAGACGCACGTCACGCGCTTCGGCTTTATAAAGCAAGGACAAAATCATGGCATTGATGCCCACCGATTTGCCCGAACCCGTGGTGCCAGCCACCAGCACGTGGGGCATCTTGGCCAGGTCGGCCACGATGGGGTTGCCCACAATGTCCTTGCCCAAACCCATGGTGAGCAAGGATTTGGCCTCGTTGTAAACCTGCGAACCCAAAATTTCGCTCAGCTTGATGGTTTGCCGCCGGGCGTTGGGCAGCTCCAAAGCCATGAAGTTTTTACCCGGAATGGTCTCGACCACACGGATGGAGACCAAGCTCAGCGAGCGGGCCAAGTCTTTGGCCAAGCCCACCACCTGCGAGCCTTTCACGCCGGTGGCCGGTTCGATTTCGTAGCGGGTGATCACCGGGCCGGGGGCGGCAGCAACCACACGCACCTCGACACCAAAATCTTTCAGCCGCTTTTCGATCATGCGGCTGGTCATCTCCATGGTTTCGCTCGACACCGTGTCTTGGCGCGCCAACTCGCCGTCGAGCAAGTCCACCTGGGGCAGGCGGCTGTCGGGCATTTCATTGAACAAGGGGCGCTGTCTTTCTTTGGCCACCCGGGTGCTTTTGGGCACATCGAGCACCACCGGTTCAATCGTGACCGCAGAGGCGTGCACGTCTTCGATTTCTGGACGTGATTCGGTGGTCATTTCATCGCGCTCGCGGGCCGCTGCCTGGCCCAAGGCAAGGTCTTGCGCCAATTCGCGCTTTTCACGCCAAGAGGCCACAAAACCGTCCATGCCCGCGCCAATGTCTTGCGCCACTTGAACCCAAGAAAAACGAAACACCCAAGACAGCCCCACCAACATCAAGGCAATGTAGACCAAGCCTGCCCCATTGAAACCCAGCCAATGCTCGCTCAAGGGACCGATGAAGTACCCCACCACGCCCCCGCTGATGTGGCCAGCAAGGTACTCCTCAAACCGGTACAGGCGACTCCACTCCAGCGCAGCACTCGACAACAGCAACATGACCAAGCCGCACCAAAAGGCCATCTTGCTGTGGCGCCACTGAACGATCGGCACAGGCTGTGAGCGCTCTTGGAACCGATCTCGCAGCGCCCGCACCCACACCGACAGGGCCGCGCCATATGCCCACCAGACCGAATAACCCAAGATGAAAAATCCGATATCGCTGATCAATGCGCCCAACCGACCGGCCGCGTTGCGCGCCGTGGCGCCATCCCCCGATGTGGTCCATGCCGAGTCAACCGGGTGGTGAGAAACCAAGGCCAACAACCAAAAGGCCAAAAACAAAAAACCCGCCGTCAGCGCCATTTCTTGCGCAAAACGCCGCCAGCCCGTTGGTTCGGACGCGGGGTCGGTGTCGGCATTGAGGGTATTGATCGAGTACGTCATGGCGAAAACCGCAAGCTTACCCCAGGCGGTGGCCTGAATGCCCGCAAAAATACGGGAAAACCCACCCTTCTTACAATATCAACTGTTTTCAAACCCCTGCGCTGCATTAACCCAAGGCCCCCATGACCACCCATGCTCAAGTCCTCATCCTCGGCTCAGGACCGGCCGGCTACACCGCCGCTGTTTACGCCGCCCGCGCCAACCTCAAACCACTGCTGATCACGGGCATGGCCCAAGGCGGGCAACTCATGACCACCACCGAAGTGGACAACTGGCCGGCAGACGTGCATGGGGTGCAAGGGCCCGACCTGATGCAGCGGTTTTTAGAGCACGCACAGCGCTTTAACACCGAGATCGTGTTTGACCACATCCACACCGTCGAGTTGGCACAGCGCCCGTTTAAATTGCACGGCGACAGCGGCGTTTACACCTGTGACACCTTGATCATCGCCACGGGCGCTTCGGCCAAATACCTGGGACTGCCCTCTGAGCAAACGTTCATGGGCCGTGGCGTGTCGGGCTGTGCCACCTGCGATGGTTTTTTCTACCGCGATCAAGCGGTGTGCGTGGTGGGCGGGGGCAACACGGCGGTCGAGGAAGCCTTGTACCTGTCCAACATCGCCAGCCAAGTCCATTTGGTGCACCGCCGCGACAAATTCAAAGCCGAAGCCATCATGATCGACAAATTGATGGACAAAGTCAGCAGTGGCAAGATCGTGCTGCAGTTGCACAGCGTGCTCGACGAAGTGCTGGGCGACGCCAGCGGCGTGACCGGGGTTCGGTTGAAAAGCATCACCGACCAAAGCACCCGCGATCTGAGCTTGCAAGGCTGCTTCATTGCCATCGGCCACCAGCCCAACACCGACATATTCAAAGGCCAGTTGGACATGAAAGACGGCTACATCGTCACCCAAAGCGGCTTGCAGGGCATGGCCACCATGACCAGCGTGCCAGGCGTTTTTGCCGCTGGAGACGTGCAAGACCATGTGTACCGCCAGGCCATCACCAGTGCCGGCACCGGTTGTATGGCGGCCTTGGACGCACAGCGGTTTTTAGAGCAAGGACGCTAAAAAAGCCCCCACCCGCCCCCTCAAGTCGGCCGCTCAGTCCATAGGCCAAGCATGGGCCAGGGCTTGGCAGGTCATTTCAGGCTACAATCCTTGGCTTTGCCGCCCCAATGGGATGACAAAACTAGCCGCACCTTTGCGTGCGGCGGGGATACCGCCCCCTTACTGGCGAGGTCAAGCCCGCAGCGTCTGCTGTCGGCTGTTTTATCGGAGTGTGCACATGTCACGCGTATGTGAAGTAACGGGCAAAGGCCCCATGACTGGGAACAACGTTTCCCACGCCAACAACAAAACCAAACGCCGCTTTTTGCCCAACCTGCAATACCGTCGCTTTTGGGTCGAAAGCGAAAACCGCTGGGTGCGTTTGCGCGTTTCTGGCGCTGCATTGCGCTTGATCGACAAAAAAGGCATTGACGTCGTTCTCGCAGATTTGCGTGCACGCGGCCAAGCCTGACTCCCCTTATTTTTAAAGCGCTCGCCCGATCTAGGCTGGGCGCTGCAACCACAGACTGAAAGGATTTCACCATGGCTTCCAAAGGCGGACGCGAAAAAATCAAGCTTGAATCATCGGCTGGCACGGGTCACTTCTACACCACCAGCAAGAACAAGAAAACCATGCCCGAGAAAATCACGATCATGAAATTTGATCCCAAAGCCCGCAAGCATGTCGAATACAAAGAGACCAAGCTGAAGTAAATTCAGTGGGCCTTGC
>CANJUS010000206.1:0-4174 GCA_947477505.1 Comamonadaceae bacterium
CACTGGACCACAAAGACGCCGATAAATATCACCAAGTTGTAGGCTGAAAGCGCCCGCCCAGCCAAATGCGGGGCAAACGCCATGCCCACGACTGGTTGGGCCAAAGAGACCACGGTATTGGTGATGAAAAAACCAATCCACATGGCAACCCCTGTGCTTTCACCACCCCAGACCACGCCCAACATGGCCAACAAGTTCAGGGGCACGCCCCAGCCAATGAGCCGATTGGCGGTGTAGCCCTGGCGCGTCAGCCAGGGATTGACCATGCCCCAAATCCAAAAAGCCAACAACATGCTCATGTTGATCCAAAACAAGCCTGTGGCAGCCTCCCAGGCCGAAAACCCAGAAACTTTGGTCAACCACGGGCCAGCCCAAAGGGTTTGCATGGCCACCAAGCCCCCGTAGCTGAAAAGCCCAGCGGTGTCATGCGCCGGAAATAAGGGTGACGCCATACTTCAACATAAGCACTCCACCACGATGGGCCCGTCCCCGCCGGTGCTGCGGCCACCGGCGCCACAGGCTCCCATTTGGGCACCCACCAAAGGATGAACAGCATTGACAGCAGCACCATGCCCGCCAACCCCCAAAACAGCACGCGCCAGCCCACCAGTGGCACCAGCGCTTGCACGGGCAAGGTCGAAGACAGCATGCCCAAGGAGCCGGTCATGAGCATCCACGAGTTGGCGCGCATTTGGGTGGGCGCGTCAAACCAGCGGCGGTAACCGGTCAACGGTGCCATCAAACAGCAAGACACACCCACGCCAGTGAGCACGCGGGCCAAAAACAATCCGGTGAAGCTGTCGGCACAGGCAAAAGCCACGCAGCCCAACACGGCCGCCACCAAAAACGACAGAATAACTTTGTTAGGGCCATGGCGGTCCAACCAGTTGCCCATGGGCAACTGCATGGCAGAAAAGCCCAAAAAGTAGCCCCCCGCCAACAAGCCCAGGTCCCGTGAGTTCAGGCCAAACTCAGGGATCAATGTGGGTGACAAGGTGGCCGTGATGGCACGCACCAGGGCAGACAAGTAATAAGTGAAGGCAAAGCAGATGAATACCCGCACCGCCATAGAACGCGACATGACCATGCTCATGGCAAAGTGACTCCCGAAAAATAAGTTTCCGCCACGGCTTGGCTGTCGCGGCTTTTCAATGGTGCGTACACCGCCATTTGATAAACCCAACCGCTTGCGCCAAACCACAAACTGCGCACTTGGTGGCTGGGCCCATTGACCGCCCATTGGGCCGGCAAAGCGCCACCGACTGCGCCGCGCACGGTCACCGACTGGGCTTGTACATCCTCGGCGCGAGCGCCCCAACTGGCCAAGCTGGCTTGTTGCCACGCTTGCAGCGCCTGCGCGCCTTGCCATCCGGAGGGCAAAGCCATGGCGGCAAAGCTGAAATCGAGTCCTTGCGCTGAGCACGCTTGCATGTACAACACCGTTGCTTGTTCGCGCAAGGCTATGGTGCGCTCGGCCAGATCGGGCTTGCAGGGCATGAGCACCCGCGCAGGGGCTGGCGCATGGCGCACCTCGCGCCAGTTCAACGCCGGACTGCAGCCACAGACCCCGGCGCACAAGCCGACAATCAAGGCCCGCGCGAAAGGACTGGGATTCAACATGTGCTGGATTATCCCTGCCAACGCATCGGCACCCACTGGGGCCAACGGACGGACAGACCGCGACGCTTTCTGGTTCACAATTCAGCCATGAACTCATTGGACGGCATCCGCATTCTTGACCTCTCTCGTGTTTTGGCTGGGCCTTGGTGCACCCAAACCTTGGCCGACCTGGGGGCCGACGTCATCAAGGTCGAAAAGCCCGGTTTGGGTGACGACACCCGGGGCTGGGGCCCCCCATTCTTGGCCGACGCCCAAGGACAAGACACCACCGATGCTGCTTATTTCCTGAGCACCAACCGAAACAAGCGCTCCATGACTTGCGACATCGCCAAACCCCAAGGCCAGGCCTTGATGCGCGAATTGGTCGCGCATTGCGATGTATTCATAGAGAACTTCAAAGTCGGCGATATGGCCCGCTATGGCTTGGATGCCGCCAGCCTGTTGGCCATCAACCCCCGTTTGGTTTACTGCAGTGTCACGGGCTTTGGACAAACTGGTCCTTACAGCGACCGCGCTGGCTACGACTACGCCGTGCAAGGCATGGGCGGGCTGATGAGCGTGACCGGTGAGCGCGATGACTTGGGCGGGGGCCCCCAAAAAGTGGGGGTGGCCGTGGCCGACCTTTTCACCGGCATGTACGCCAGTGTGGCCATCTTGGCTGCGTTGCGACACGCAGAAAAGACGGGCCTTGGCCAGCACATCGACATGGCCTTGCTCGACACACAAGTGGCCATGTTGGCCAATTTAGGGGCCAATTATTTGGTGTCTGGTCAAAAAACCGGCAAAGTGCCCGGTCGCGCGGGCAACGCCCATCAAAACATCGTGCCCTATCAGGTGTTTGAAACCGCTGCCACCGAATCAGGCGACAAAGACCATTTGATTTTGGCCGTGGGCAACGACAGCCAATTTGTGAAGTTTTGCACGGTGGCGGGGTTGGACCATTTGCCCATGGACCCAAACTACGCCACCAACCAAGGCCGGGTGCGCCACCGAGATGCACTGGTGCCCATTTTGGCGGCCACCATGAAAACGCGGCGCAAACATGATTGGCTCAAAGCGCTGGAAGCGGCCAAAGTGCCTTGCGGTGCGATCAACAATTTGGCCGAAGTCTTTGTTGACCCCCATGTCCAAGCCCGCGGCATGGTCTCGACCTGGCAGCACCCCTTGGCAGGGCCCGTGGAATTGGTGGCCAGCCCGCTCAAGCTCAGTCGCACCCCAGTGCGCCAAGATCTGCCGCCTCCCATGCTGGGTCAGCACACCGACGCGTTGCTCACCGAGGTGCTGGGCTATGGCCCGGCGGACATGGCGCGGCTGCGCGAACAGCACATCATCTGAACCATTGATGGCCACATTTGTCTTGGTCCATGGGGCGTGGCATGGCGCATGGTGTTGGCAAGCCCTGTTGCCACTGCTGCAGCAAGCAGGACACCGGGTGCACGCCCCGACTTTGACCGGCTTGGGCGACCGGGCCCATTTGCTCACCTCCGAAGTGGGCCTGCAAACCCACATCGACGACGTGTGGATGACGATCGAAGCCGAGGAATTGAGCGATGTGATTTTGGTGGCGCACTCTTATGCGGGGATGCTGGGCACGGCCATCGCCGACAAAGCGCCCGATCGTTTGCGCCATTTGGCCTATCTGGATGCCGTGGTGCCCAAGCCTGGCGAAAGTTGGAGCGGGGTGCACAGCCGTGCCACGCGCGAGGCGCGCATGGCCTCGGCAAATGCACACCCCAATTTTGCATTTGCACCTCCGCCAGCTCAAGCTTATGGCATCACGGGTGAGGCAGCACAGTGGCTAGCGCGCCGCCAAAGCCCTCACCCTGCGCGCACCTATGACACGCCCTTGGATTTTGAACCGCGTCGCGTGGCCGGTGTGCGCCGCACCTTCATCAGCTGCACCCAGCCGGCTTTGGTCACCATCGACCCCATGCGCAAGCGGGTGGTGGACCCGGCGTTTTGGGACGGTCTTTGGTTGCCAGGGTCTGACCTGATTGAATTGAAAACGGGGCACGATCCAATGATCAGTGCCCCGCAAGAATTGGCCGATGTGCTGCTGGCTTGTGCAGCCCCATGACCAGTCGACCTGAGTCCTGGTCAGTCTTTGCGGAAGTTGTCGTGGCAGCCCTTGCAGGTACCACCAGTGGCGGCAAATGCCGTTTTGAGGTTGTCCAAGTTGCCCGTCTTGGCGGCGGCGCTGAGCTTGGTGGCTTCGGCCTGCAATTTGTCACCAGCCTCTTTGAACTTGGCCGCATCTTTCCAAATTTCGGGCTTGGCGCGGGTCTCACCTTTGTCCGTTCCCTCAGTGAATGCCGCCCAATGCAGTTTGGACATCACCTCGACCACCGCAGCGTTGTCGGCCGCTGCCTTGGCATCAAAAGGCACGCGCCCTTGGGCCATGGCGCCAATGCGGCCAAAATGCTGGCCCATGACAAATAAACTGCTTTTTCTGTATTTGATGGCATCTTCAGGTTTGGCAAACTGGGCCAAAGCAGGCAAGGCAGCGAATGCTGCGGAGATGATCAACAATGCGCTTTTGAATGACATGGTGTTA
>CANJUS010000207.1:0-4144 GCA_947477505.1 Comamonadaceae bacterium
GCGCTGCTGGGCCACGCTGTGCAAGGCTTGCAAGGCTTTTTCCAGCGCGTCCGGGGTGTGGGCATAGTCCACCACCACCAACGGTTGCCTGGCACCCCCCAAGCTGTTCATGCGCCCGGGCACGCCGGGCAAATGGGCACACGCTTGCACGGCATCGGACAAGCTGTGGCCCAAGGCGCGCAGGGCCGCGATCACCCCCAGCACATTGCTGACATTGAAGGCGCCGACCATTTGCGTTTGCAGCGCCACGGTTTGCCCTGCTTCGCACACGTCAAACGCCAAGCCGGGGCCCGCATCGGTCGCAGCCTGCCAGCGGATGTGGCGCGCTTGCAAGCGCGCCGCGCCTTGGCACGACACCGTCCACACATCGGCCGGTCGCTGGCGGGCCATCAATTGCTGGGCCAGGCTGTGGCCTTGGGCGTCATCGATGTTGACCACAGCGGCAGGCAAGTCGGGCCAATCAAACAAAGCCGATTTGGCTTGCCAATAGTCGGCCATGCTGGCGTGGTAATCCAAATGGTCTTGGCTGAAATTGGTGAACAAGGCCAAGCGCAGGTGGGTGCCGCTCAAGCGGTGCTCGCGCAAACCAATCGAAGATGCCTCGATGGCACAAGCGCCCAAGCCTTGATCGACAAACTGGCGCAACTGCGACTGCAGCACAACGGCATCGGGCGTGGTCAGACCACCCCCGTGTGACCACTGCCCAGCGTGCGCCACGTCCCCCATGCCCAAGGTGCCCACCACGGCACAACCGCGACCGAGGGCTTGCAGCGCATGGGCCAACCACCATGCGGTGCTTGTTTTGCCATTGGTGCCGGTGATGGCGAGCACATCCATGTGGCGGCTGGGGTGGCCGTGAAAGGCCGATGCAATGGCCCCGCTGTCGCGGCGCAAACCCGCATACGTGCCCAGCCCATCGCCTGCAAGCGCATCGCTTTGGCGTTGGCCCCACTGATCTGCCCAGCCCTGCGCCACACCCTCGCGCTCGACCAAGCAAGCACGCGCCCCGCGCGCCAACACATCGGACACATGGGCACGGCCATCGCTGCGCCCACCCGGCCAGGCCATGAAGCCGTCACCCGAACGCACATGGCGGCTGTCGCTGTGCAGTTGCGCACAACCGCGCTGGTGCAACCACTGCGCGGCTTGTTGGGGGTTGTGCAATGCGGGCATCAAAACGACTCGGCCTCTGCTTTGGCCATCACTTGTGGCCGCACCGCCACGTCGGGCTGTATGCCCATCATGCGCAGGGTTTGTTGCACCGTTTGGCTAAATACCGGGGCGGCCACATCGCCACCGAAATACGCGCCGTTGGTGGGCTCATCGATCATCACGGCCACCACGATGCGGGGGTTTTCGATCGGGGCCAGGCCGACAAAGAAGCCACGGTATTTTTTGCTGGCGTAGCCCTTGCCCTCTTGCTTGTGGGCGGTACCGGTTTTGCCGCCCACCGAGTAGCCCATGGTTTGGGCCTTGGGCGCGGTGCCCCCCGGACCGGCGGCCAAATTGAGCATGTGGCGCACGGCCACGGCATGGCGTGCCTCCATCACGCGCACGCCCACGGCGGGTTCGGTGCGCTTGATCAAGGACACGGGCAACCGCTCGCCATCGCGTGCAAACACCGTGTAGGCCTGGGCCAGTTGAAACAAACTGGCCGACAACCCGTAGCCATAGCTCATGGTGGCTTGCTCAATGGGGCGCCAGGTTTTGTAGGCGCGCAATCGGCCCGACACAATGCCAGGAAAGGGCAGCTCGGGTTTTTGCCCAAAGCCGAGTTGGGTGTACATCTCCCACATCTCGCGCGGGGGCATTTGCATGGCGATCTTGACCGTGCCCACGTTGCTTGATTTTTGGATCACCTCGTTGACGCTGAGCATGCCGTGGGGATGTGCGTCCGAGATGGTCGCGCCCGCCAAGGTGATGCGCCCGGGTGCCGTTTGGATCATGGTCTCGGGTTTGATCAAGCCCTTTTCCAAACCCAAACTGATGGCAAACGGCTTCATGGTTGAGCCCGGTTCAAAGGTATCGGTCAGTGCGCGGTTGCGCAACTGCGCGCCGCTCAGGTTGACGCGCCGCTCGGGGGAGTAGCTGGGGTAGTTGGCCAAGGCCAGCACCTCACCCGACTGGGCATCGAGCACCACCACACTGCCAGCCTGCGCTTTGTGCTGCAGCACGGCTTCGCGCAGTTTTTGGTAGGCGAAAAACTGCACCTTGCTGTCGATGCTCAGTTGCAAGTCGCGGCCATCGACAGGCGGGATTTCCTCGCCAATGTGCTCGACCACTTGCTTGAGCCGGTTTTTGATCACCCGGCGCGACCCCGCTTTGCCACCGAGCTCTTTTTCAAAGGCCAACTCCACGCCCTCTTGGCCGCTGTTTTCCACGTTGGTAAAGCCCACCACATGGGCCAGGGCTTCGCCTTCGGGGTATTTGCGCTTGTACTCCATGCGCGCGTACACGCCCTTGATTTTGAGCGCCTCGATTTCGCGCCACACCGGCTCGTCAACTTGGCGGCGCAACCAGACAAAGTTTTTGTCCTCGTCCTCGAGCTTGCGCTCGATTTCTTGGGCACTCATGTTGAGCAACTTGGCCAGGCTTTTGAGTTTGGCCGGGTTGCGATCGATGTCCTCTGGGTTGGCCCACACACTGGGCGTGGGCACACTGGAGGCCAAGATCAAACCATTGCGGTCCAAGATGCGGCCGCGGTTGGCTGGCAGCTCCAGCACCCGAATAAAGCGCAGCGCCCCTTGCTTTTTGAAAAACGCGTTGTCAATGACTTGCACATAAGCAGCGCGCCCCACCAAGCCCAAAAAACCCACCGCGATGCAAGCGACGATGAACTGGCTGCGCCAGACCGGTGTTTTGCTCGCCAACAAGGGGCTGGAGGTGTATTGGACGCTGCGGGTGCTCATGGCTGCTCCGCTGGTTTGTCTTGCGCCGGGGCGTGGGCGTTGGCCGAGTTGTCCCCGATGCGCGCGTACTGCGTGATCGCCGGCGTGACGGTGCGCATATTGAGTTGTTCGCGCGCGAGTTTTTCCACCCGCAGCGGGGTGCCCAAAGCGCGCCGCTCCAGGTCCAAGCGGTCGTGCTCGGTTTGCAGTTCTTGCGAACGGTCTTTGGCGCGGTCCAGTTCGGTGGTCAAGCGGCGCGACTCGTACTGCACCCGCACCAGGTACAAGGCGCTGGCCACCACCGCGAGCAACAGCATCATGTTGACCCGGGTCATGGGGCGGCCACCGCTGTGCGCTCGGCCACGCGCATGATGGCGCTGCGCGACCGGGGGTTGGCCGCGACCTCTGCGGCGCTTGCGCGCACCCTGCCCAGCGCCTTCAAATGCAAGGCCTGCTCGGGCGCAAAGGGCAAGCGGCGATCCACCACCTCGCGGCTGTGGCGCGCGATGAATTGCTTCACGATTCGGTCTTCCAGCGAATGGAAACTGATCACCACCAAACGTCCCCCTGGTTGCAATGCATGGATGCTGGCCTCTAGCGCTTGTTGCAGTTCTTCAAGCTCGGCATTGATGTGAATCCGAAAAGCCTGAAATGTGCGCGTTGCAGGGTCCTGGCCCGGCTCGCGGGTTTTGACCGTGCCAGCCACGAGTTGGGCCAACTCAGCGGTGCTTGCAGGCGCGCCCCGCTCTTGTCTGCGAGCCACAATCGCCTTTGCAATCTGAACAGCAAACCGTTCTTCGCCATGGTCACGAATCACCTCCATGATTTCTTGTTGTTCTGCTGTGGCCAACCACTCGTGCACGCTGCGCCCTCGGGTCGGGTCCATGCGCATGTCCAATGGGCCGTCGTGGCGAAACGAAAAGCCGCGTTCGGCTTGATCGATTTGCGGCGAACTCACACCAATGTCGAGCAGCACCCCGCTCAAACTCGCCGCCGGCCATTCGCGCAAACTCGAAAATGCCGCGTGCCGGATGGAAAACCGCGTGTCTTGCAGCAAGTCCTGTGCAGACTGAACAGCTTGCGGGTCTTGATCGAATGCGCTCAAGCGGCCGTTGCCGGACAAGCGCGCCAAGATCGCGCGCGAATGCCCACCTCGCCCAAACGTGCCATCGACGTAGTGGCCCTGCGGGTCGTGCACCAAGGCATCGACCGCTTCTTGCAACAAAACCGTGGTGTGGGTGCATGTCAAAGACACC
>CANJUS010000208.1:0-4142 GCA_947477505.1 Comamonadaceae bacterium
CCCAGACTTGACACAATCTTCCCACCATTGGCTGGCATGAAATCGGTCTGGCAGGACCAAGCAATTTTGCGTGAGGCACATGGCGGGGAATGACACCATGCTGCAGTTCATGTGAAAAACTGGCAACGGATTGAGCAGTTTGTCAGCGCCTGATTTCCATGCCAACAGTCCGCCCATATCACGGTACCAAGCTGCAGCGCCCAGAATGTATTCATTGGTCAGTACACACCCTTTGGGCCTTCCAGAGGTGCCCGAGGTGAACAAAATGGCCACCTCAGCGAGCAACGGATCAGCATTGGTTTGGGCTGATCTGCACGGACCGAGCAACTGAGCATCAAATCCGTCCAGTGAAACCAAAGGCGTGTCTTTTAGGCCTTCGTCCTCGCTGATGGCCTGCATCAGCATCGAATGCTGCAGCGGGTGGCAAACCACCAAATCCGCTTGGGTCAACTGCAGTGCATAGCGAATTTCACCCACTCGGTAATCGGGGTTGAGGGGCACAATCGATACACCCAATCGGTTGAGCGCCAAAAAATGAAAGAAGTGTCGGGGATGGTTGCCCACCCCCAATGCAACCCGATGACCTGCGCCCCAGCCCCGCTGCCCATAGCAGGCAACCAATTGATCTACTTCATGTCCCACTTGTGCATACGACCATACTTGGCCTCCGCTCAGTGCGGATTGGGCCAAGCATGGTTTGTCTGGCACCGCTTTGCGCGAATGCTCAAAAAGATCGTGAAGCGTCAAGGCAGACCGGGTCATTTCAATCCATTACTCGACCAAAATTTTTCGATTCTTGATGACGCCAGAGAAAGCCGCGGTCTCTTTGCTCAACATTTGCCGATACTGTGGTGTGTCCATGTACATGGCTTCCCCACTCAACGCTTGCATTTTTTGCTGAACCTCAGGCAATGCCATGACCTGGGCCACCGCCTTGGACAGCCGAGCGCGCACATCTTCTGGCGTGCCCGCTGGCACCCAGATACCTGCCCAGGTGTCATAGTCAATGCCTGAAACACCTTTTTCGCCCAATGTGCCAATGTCTGGAAATTGCTTAGATCGCGACGGGCTGGCCACTGCAAACATGTTGGCTTTGCCAGCACGCACATGCTGAAACGAAATGCCTGGATCCATGACGAAATCAACCTCGCCTGTGAGAACGGCTTGCAGCGCAGGTGCCGAGCCTTTGTACGGCACATGCACCACTTGAATGCCTGCTTGCTGCAAAAACAACTCGCCAATCAAATGCGGCGTGGTACCTGCACCTGCGGATGAATAGGTCATCTTGCCCGGGTTTTTCTTGGCGTATGCCACCAACTCGGCCACATCTTTGGCCGGAAAACCGTTTCGCACCACCATGTGCAATTGAAATCTGCACAGGCCAGCGACCGCCATGAGATCGGTTGCCGGATTGGCACTGGCCTTGTATAGAAACGGATTGGCCGACTCAATCGTTGTGGGTGCCACCAAAATGGTGTACCCATCGGCAGGCGCTCTGGCCACCTCAGCCATGGCCACATTGCTGGCCGCGCCTGGACGGTTATCTATCAACACCGATGCTCCCAGTGCATCAGCCAGCGGCTGAGAGACGATGCGGGCCACCACATCGGTCGCGCCACCTGGCGGAAAACCCACCACCAATTTGATGGGCTTGTCTGGCCATTTGGCTTGCGCATGCACACCAAACCCAGCGGCAGCCCCCAGCCCCACCATGCCGGCTCCGATCCATTCACGCCGACGCCATGCTTTATTGTTTCCACTCATGCTTTGTCTCCTTTATGAATATTTCAGCCATCACCTCAAACATCATGCCCGCTTGACCTGCACCGGCAAGCCATGCATCCCACGAAACACCAATGAGTTGATCCACGTCTGTTCGCCCACCGGTTCAATCTGGGAAAAGGCCTTGAGCACTTTGGGAAAGGCCACCTGTCCCTCGGTGCGGGCCAAAGGAAAGCCCAGGCAAATGTGCGCACCATAGCCAAAGGTGAGGTGGGCCACACCATCGCGCTCCAAGTCAAGTTGATCGGCATTGGCATAGGCCCTGGGATCGCGGTTGGCTGAATTGAGCATCACAAACATGCGCTCACCGGGTTGCAATGTTTTGCCATGCAACTCGTAGGGCTGAGAGACCAAGCGCACCTGTGCGCCTGACGGTCCGTCGTAGCGCAGCAACTCCTCCACCGCTGCCGCACTCAAATCTGGGTTTTGGCGCAGTTTGCGCATTTGCTCGGGAAAGCGCATCAGCGACAGCAAGCCATTGGCAATGTGGTTGGTGGTGGTTTCATGGCCAGCGAACAACAACAAAATGCAAGTGGCCACGAGTTCGTCTTCGCTCAAGCAGTCTTCACCGTCGCGCAACTCAACCAATTCAGTGATCAAATCTTTTACGGGATGGGCGCGCCGCTTGGCAATCAGGTCGCGGAAAAAAGCGGCCATTTCTTGGGTGGCTTGCTCTGCGGTATCGTACTTTTCAGCCGATGTGCGCGACGAGCCAATGAACAAAGCCATGTCATCAGACATGCGCTTGACCTTGGCCAAATCCTCACGCGCCACACCCAGCAAGGCCATGATGACCAAACATGGCAAGGGGCCAGCAAACTCGGTGATGAAGTCAAATTCATCTTTGTCGCGAAACCGGTTGAGCAACCAGTCTGCAATGTCTTCCACTTGGGGGCGCATGGCTTGCATGGACTTGGCATGGAACACCTTGCTGGTCAGGCGGCGCAAGCGGGTGTGTTCAGGGGGGTCTTTGAACACCATCCACAAAGACAAATAGCGCATGATGCTGCCAATGCGCTGAGCCTCTGGCCCGGGCAGGGTTTCGAAAAATGGACGCAATCGGTCTGACGATAAACGGTCTTTTTCCAGACAGACGGCTTTGATGTCGTCGTAACGGGTCAGTACCCAACTGCGCAAACGCGGACTCCAATGGCAGGGGTCTTCATCGCGCATGCGCTCAAAAATTGGATAGGGGTTGGCCAGGGTGGCCGGGTCTTCTGGGTGCCAATCAATGACAGTGCTCATTTGTTTTTTTCCAATATGGTGACTGCGCATGCGGCTTCGTCAAAGCCCATCACACCGCCACCGTTTTCAATCAGCCCCAAGGTCGCGCCCTTGACTTGGCGCGCACCGGCTTCGCCGCGCAACTGCAAGCACACCTCATGGACCATGGACAAACCGGTGGCCCCCACCGGGTGGCCTTTAGACACCAATCCACCCGACACGTTGACTGGCAGTCGCCCGCCCAAGGCGGTTTCACCTGACTCGACCAAACGCCCGCCTTGCCCGTCCGGGCATTGGCGCAACATCTCCAACTGGTAGATCTCACAAAAAGAGGTGGCGTCGTGCAACTCGATCAGGTCAATGTCTTGTGGCTTCAAGCCAGTGCGCGCATAGGCTTTGTCGGCTGCAATGCGCGACAGGCCTGGCTCGTCCAAGGATCGGTATTTGCCCCCGGACAGCTCGCTGGCGCGCACCTTGACCGCGCGCGCTCGCGCCGCTGGCGAAAAGTGGGCCAGCGCTGCCTCAGAGCACAAAATGGCGGCGGCCGCGCCATCACCCAAGGGCGAGCACATGGCGCGCGTCAATGGCCAACTGATTTCGCGATCGGCCAACACCTCTTCTACCGTGAGTTCAAAGCGGTATTGGGCTTTGGGGTTGAGGCTGCCGTGGTGGTGGTTTTTGGCCGCACCCACCGCTATTTGCCGCTGCGTGGTGCCATGGGTCTTCATGTGCCAAGCCGCTTGCATGGCATAGGTGTCCATGTAAACGGTTCTGCCGGGCGCCATTTCAAAGGGCTTGCCGGCCGCCTCACCGGCGCGCCGGTAATAGTCTTGCCAGCGCTGAGGTTCGAGTTGGTCAATCGCCGTGCCAAATATTTCAGGGATTCGCTCGGGCCGGTCAGGGCTGATGAGTTTTTCTACCCCCATCGCCAGACTGACTTGGCACTGGCCCGACAAGATGTCTTTCCAGGCCCCATGAAATGCCAGCGAAGCGGTGGCACAACCGCCCTCGACATTGACCATGGGCACACGCTCTGGGAACAAACCCGATTGCACCATGGGCGTGAAACAAACCTGGCCGCGGATACCGCCTTGCCCCCACTGCCCCATGCCGCAGTTGCCAAACCAGGCTTGCTC
>CANJUS010000209.1:0-4140 GCA_947477505.1 Comamonadaceae bacterium
CGCAAAACCGACGTGGTGTTGACGCAGCATTTGCAGGCCTGTTCTCCGCGCAACATGGTTTTGCGCATGCTGCACAACCTGCAGGAAATTTACCGCACCAAGCCAGACGCTCCAACGCTGGGACAGGTGCAGCAACGCATTGCCATTTTGGAGCGTGCCCCACTGGCCTGAGGGGGGCGATATCACGCCAAGGCGTGGGTCAGTGAAGCACCACCGCCGCGCCTGTGCCGCGCGCTTGGATGTAGCCCACGGTGTAGACCTGCTCACCCCATTCGCGCAATGTGGCAGCGCAAGCGGGCGCTTCGCTGGCAGGCACCACCAACACCATGCCTATGCCATTGTTGAAGGTCCGGCTCATTTCATGGTCATCGATACCCGCTTGTTCTTGCAGCCATTGAAACAGTTCACTGCGCGGCCAACTGGTCAGATCGAGGTGGGCGGCCAAACCTTCTGGCAGCACACGGGGGATGTTTTCCAATAAACCGCCCCCGGTGATGTGGGCCAAGGCGTGGATGGGGTGGCGGGCCAAGGCGGCCAGCACCGATTTGACATAAATGCGGGTGGGGGCCATCAGGGCCTGGCGAAAAGCCAGGCCATCGAGCTGGGCGGGCAATGACGCAGCGCTGCGCTCGATGACTTTTCGAACCAAAGAAAAACCATTCGAATGCACACCGGTGGAGGCCAAGCCCAACACCACGTCCCCAGCAGAGACTTGGGCACCGGTGAGGATTTTGGATTTTTCAACCACACCCACGGCAAAACCGGCCAGGTCGTATTCGCCCGTTGGGTACATGCCAGGCATTTCGGCGGTTTCGCCGCCCATCAATGCGCAGCCCGCCAACTCGCATCCGGTGGCGATGCCTTGAACCACGGTGGCTGCGGTGTCGACATCGAGCTTGCCGCAAGCAAAATAATCCAAAAAGAAAAGGGGCTCAGCCCCTTGCACCAGCACATCGTTGACGCTCATGGCCACCAAGTCAACGCCCACGCTGTCGTGCATGTTCCACTCAAACGCCAGCTTTAATTTGGTGCCCACACCATCGGTACCGCTGACCAGCACCGGTTCGCGGTACCGCTTGGGCACCTCGAACAAGGCCCCGAACCCACCCAAGCCCGATAAAACACCCTCGCGCAAGGTTTTGGCGGCCATGGGTTTGATGCGTTCGACCAAGGCATCACCAGCATCGATGTCCACGCCGGCATCTTTATAGGAAAGGGGTTTGTTCATGTGGGGGGATGGAATAAGGGCGGCTCAAGGTGCGCCGATAGAATCGGGGGATTTTAAGCCTGACGCAAGACCAAGCCCATGACACCCAATCAACAGCAATTCGCCGCCTGGAGTGCCATCGTCGCTCTGGTCGGCCTCGTGTTGTGGGTGTTGTCACCGGTGCTGATGCCCTTTGTGGTGGCTGCGGTGTTGGCCTATGTGCTGTCTCCCGTGGTCAAAGGGCTATTGCGCATGTCTGGTGGGGCTTTGCCAGTATTGTTGGCCGCAGCCTTGATTGAACTTTTGTTCTTGGTTGTTGCTTTGGCCATCGTTTTATTGGTCGTGCCTATTTTGGCCAAAGAGTTGCCATTGATGCGCGAGCAGTTGCCGGGTTTGTTGATCAAGGCGCAAACGGTATTGGCCCCATGGCTGAAAGAATTGGGTGTGGAAATCGCCTTGGATCCCGCATCGTTGAAGGCCTTCGTGATCAAATATTTCAACACCGCGCTAGATGATTCACTGGACGCTTGGTTGGCCTCCCTGCGCATTGGCGGCAGCGTGGCCTTGGCCTTGATCGGCAATGTGGTGCTGATCCCCGTCGCTTTGTTCTATCTGTTGGCCGATTGGGACCGCTTTGTGTCCCAGGTGATCGCTTTGGTGCCCGCACGGTTTCGGCCTGGCTTTGATGGGTTTGTGGGTGAGGTCGATGAGGTACTGGGCCAGTACATGCGCGGTCAATTGACCGTGATGGTGATCTTGGCGGTGTTTTACAGCGTGGGGCTGGCATTGTTTGGCTTGGATTTGGCATTGCCCATTGGTGTTTTCAGTGGCTTGGCCGTGATCATTCCCTATTTGGGGTTTGGCGTGGGCTTGGTTTTGGCCTTGGTCGCCGGATTGCTGCAGTTCGTGGCTTGGAAGGCGGCCTTGATGGTGGCCGTGGTGTTTGGCTTGGGCCAATTGCTGGAGGGCTTTGTGCTGACACCGCGCTTGGTGGGAGAGCGCATTGGCTTGCACCCTTTGGCGGTGATTTTTGCTTTGCTCGCATTCGGGCAGGTTTTTGGTTTTGTGGGTGTATTGGTGGCCTTGCCCGCCAGTGCCATTTTGTTGGTGTGTTTGCGCCGAGCACGCGAGCGCTACCTCGCCAGCCGCTTGTTCACAGGTTAAGGCGCGGTTATGAAACAAATCGTCCTTGACATTGGATTGGCCCCTGGCCCGAGTTTGGCCAACTTTTTGGCAGGACAAAACCAAGCGGTGGTGGCCCATTTGTCGCTTTGGGTGTCCAACCAAGTGCGCTCACCAGTGCCCACCTACATCTGGGGTGAGACAGGATGTGGCAAAAGCCATTTGTTGCAAGCGGTGCGAGCGGCGCTGGCCGAACAAGGGGGGGTGGGCTCGGTGGGTTGGATGGACTCGCACCAGGTCGAGCCCGGCGCGTTCAGCGAAGATTGGCAAGTGGTTTTGCTCGACGACGTGCACATGTACAACGCAGTTCAGCAGCATGCGGCTTTCAATTGGTTTGTACATGCCACCGCTGCCACCGATGGGCAGCAGCGCTGGGTCTTGGCCAGTGGGGCCATGCCCCCGAGTGACTTGCCGGTGCGCGAAGACTTGCGCACCCGCTTGGCTTGGGGCCATGTATTTCATTTGCAGTTGTTGACCGAATTAGAGCGCCGATCGGTGCTGCGCCAACATGCCGATGCCCGCGGCTTATTTTTGAGCGATGAGGTGATGGACTTTTTGCTCAATCGCTTCAGCCGAGACTTGGCCAGCCTGATCCATTGGTTGGACCAACTGGACCGCTATGGATTGCAAACCAAACGGGCCATCACTGTGCCCTTGGTGCGCGAGATGATGGAACAAATGTAAAGAAAGATGGGTTTGGAATCGATTTGCCTTTTTGACCTGGATCACACCCTTTTGCCCCTGGATTCCGATCACGCGTGGGGCGAGTTCACCACCCGTTTGGGGTGGACGGATGCGCAAACCTTTGCTCAGCGCAACGATGACTTTTACCGTCAATACCAACAAGGTGAACTCGACATCCATGCCTATGTCAGGTTTGCCACGCAGGCAGCCAAAGAGCGCGGGCTCAAAGCCAGCGCCGAGGCGCACCAGGCCTTCATGCGCGAGGTGATTGGTCCAGCCATCCGGCCCCAGGCCACAGCGTTGGTGCAGCGCCACCGTGAGCAAGGCGACCGCTTGCTGATCGTGACCGCTACCAACGAATTTGTGACTGCGCCCATTGCCCAGGCCTTTGGCATCGATACCTTGATCGCGGTGCAACTCGAGCGTGACCCCAGTGGTGAGT
Source organism: Comamonadaceae bacterium (assembly GCA_947477505.1). Classification (GTDB taxonomy): domain Bacteria; phylum Pseudomonadota; class Gammaproteobacteria; order Burkholderiales; family Burkholderiaceae_C; genus Limnohabitans. Next base: position 3,516 of record CANJUS010000209.1, read on the forward strand.
TGACGGGGCGAATAACAGGCACGCCCTCATTTGGGGCAGGCAAGGTCGTGCGTCTGCAACAATGGTTAGAGAACCAGGGCTTGACTTGGTCGGGAATTCGCAGCACTTTTTACAGCGATTCCATCAACGATTTGCCTTTGCTTGAGAAGGTCAACCACCCTGTGGCGACCAACCCGGACGCACGGTTGCGCACCCTGGCCCAAGAGCGTGGCTGGCCTATTTTGGAACTGTTCACATCCCCATGATCAAAAAATTCATCGACAAGTTGCTTGGACGCGGCGACGCAGGCGACAAGCCCACCTTGGGCAAGCGCCACGTCATTTCTGCCAGTGTTCACGGCATCGATGCGCAACACGTCGATGATCGGGCTGTGCAAGTGGTCAAAACATTGCAAGAGCGTGGCTTTGCTGCCTATATTGTGGGCGGGGCTGTGCGCGATTTGTTGATGGGTTTGTCACCCAAAGATTTTGATGTGGCCACCGACGCCACCCCTGAGGAGGTCAAAGCCTTGTTTCGGCGCGCCTTCATCATTGGGCGTCGCTTTCGCATCGTTCACGTGGTGTTTGGTCGTGGACGCGAACATGAAGTGATCGAGGTGTCGACATTTCGTGCCTATTTGGACAGC
>CANJUS010000210.1:0-4115 GCA_947477505.1 Comamonadaceae bacterium
CATCGGGCGCGGGCTGATCATGTCTTGGATCACCGCATGGATGGCGGCGCGTTGATCGGCGGTTTCTTCAAAACCAAAGTCGTTGGCAAATACCTCGTAGTCGGCCGCGCTGTAGCGAAATGCGTGGCCGGTGCGCGCTGCGCGGCTGGCGTAGATGTTGAGCAACTCGGCGGCCACGTCGCGAATTTGCTCGGCCGCTTTGCGCCGCGCCTTGTCCCATTGGCCTGATCCGAGGCGGTGCAGCGGGGCTTCATCGGCGCTCACGCCGGTGTAGCGGCTGATCAGGTGCAGTTGGCTGACCGGCACATACAGCACAGCAGCGTCGGCGTACGCCAGGTGCAAAAACTCTTGCAAGGTGGCGCTGCCATCGGCTTGTGGCGCGGCCCCCATGTCCAAGTGCACCAAACCCCGGTAGCGGCCAATGCCGTGTGCGCTGTGCACCACCGGGTCGCCCACGTTCAACTCGGCCAGGTCTTTGATCAAGGCCTGCACATCGCTGACTTGCTCTTGCTTGTGGCGGCGGCGCACGCCGGGGCTGGTAGCAAACAACTCGGTTTCGGTGACCAGGTCCAGGCCACGCTCGATCCAGGCAAAGCCTTGTTGCAAGGCGGCGGTGGCCATGCCCCAGGGTGCATCGCTGGCTTCAAAACTGGCCAGGTCGTCGAACACTGCCACGCTCAGGCCACTGGCGCGCACAAAGTCCAGCAAGCTCTCGCGCCGGCCTGCGCTTTCGGCCAAGATCAGGACCCGCCGATGGCTGGTTGAGGCGTGTGTTTTCAGGTTCAGCAGCGGGTCGGCGGCGCCGCGCAAGGCCTGCAAACCGTCCAGCGGCTGAACCCAGGCGCTGTCGGCCACGTCGCCGCTGTGGGTGCGCAGGGCCAGTTGCCCGTGTTGGTTGGCGGCGGTGTAAAACGCCTCGGCGCTCAAAAACAAGTGGGCTGGGGGCAGCACGGGTCGCTCGGGGTCGCCGCGCACCAAACGGTGCCGCTCGTGGGTGTCTTGCCAAAAGTGGGCAAAGGCCGCGTCCAAGTCGCCATGCAAGGCGACCAAGGCCTGGGGTCCCAGGTAATCAAACACGGTGGCGGTTTCGTCAAAAAACAAAGGCAGGTAGTACTCGATACCGGCGGTGGCCATGCCGTTGCCCATGTCCTTGTAGATGCGGCTTTTGGTCGGGTCGCCTTCGAGCAGTTCGCGCCAGCGGCTGCGAAACTTGGCGCGTGCCGCCTCGTCCATGGGGAACTCGCGCCCGGGCAGCAAGCGCACCTCGGGCACCGGGTACAGGCTGCGCTGGCTGTCGGGGTCAAAGGTGCGGATCGAGTCAATCTCGTTGTCAAACAAATCCACCCGGTAGGGCACCAGTGAACCCATGGGGAACAAATCGATCAAGCCACCGCGCACCGCGTATTCGCCTGGGCTGACCACTTGCGTCACATGGTTGTAGCCCGCCAGCGTGAGTTGGGCGCGCAGCGCGGACTCGTCGAGTTTTTGCTTGACCTTGAAGTGAAAGGTGTAGGCGGCCAAAAAGGCGGGCGGGGCCAAGCGGTACAGCGCGGTGGTGGCAGGAATGAGCACCACATCGGCCTGGCCCTGGGAGATTTGCCACAAGGTGGCCAAGCGCTCGCTGATCAGGTCATGGTGCGGCGAAAAAGAGTCGTAAGGCAAGGTCTCCCAGTCGGGAAACAGCACGCAGCGCAAGTCTGGGGCGAAAAACACCATTTCTTCGAGCAGCCGCTGGGCATCGCTGGCATTGGCCGTGACCACCGCCACGCTGCGCCCAGCGGTGCATTCGCGACTGGCCCATTGGGCCAACAGCAAAGCGTCGGCGCTGCCCGCGGGGCGGGGCAGGGCGTGGCGTTTACCGGGGCTGAGTGAGGGGATGGTCATGGCGCAAGTTCACAGACAAAAACAAGCCACCCCAAACCAAAGGAGTGGGGTGGTGCAGGCCGATTTTAGAATGCAGCCACCCCGCCGCTTTGAATGACTGCATGAACCACCCACCCACCCACACCCCCTGGCATGTGTTGGTGCCGTGCGCTGGCAGTGGCAGTCGGGCCCAAACCCACTTGCCAAAGCAATACCAAACCCTGGCCGGAGTGCCCATGTTGGTGCACAGCTTGCGGGCTTTTTCAGGTTTGTCGGGCAGGGGGCAGGGCCTGGTGGTGGTCGCCCCCGATGACCCGCACATCGACGCCGTTTGGGCGCGCTGGCCCCCAAACGGATTTCGCCATGCCCCGATTGGCGGGGCGACCCGCGCTGCTTCTGTGGTGGCAGGCTTGCAAGCCTTGCGCAGTGCGGGCGCGGCCGACACCGACTGGGTGTTGGTGCACGACGCCGCGCGTTGCCTGCTGACGGCCAACGATGTGCAAACCTTGCTGCAGCAGTGCGGCGGCGACGCCGTCGGCGGCTTGCTAGCCCAGCCATTGGCCGACACATTGAAGCAAGCCCAAGACGGGCGGGTGGCGCAAACCATCCCACGACAAGACAAATGGCTGGCCCAAACACCGCAGATGTTTAGACTGGGGGTTTTGCAGCAGGCCTTGGCCCATGCCGGTGATGCAGTCACCGACGAAGCCAGCGCCATCGAGCGCTGGGGCCTCCAGCCCCGGTTGGTTGAGGGCACAGCGCACAATTTCAAAGTCACTTACCCGGCCGATTTCGCTCTGGCCGAGGCCGTTTTGGCCGCGCGGGCGAAGTCGTCCACACACAAGGATCTGGCATGACCGCAATGATGCGCATTGGCGAAGGTTGGGACGTGCACGCCTTGGTGCCCGGGCGGGCTTTGGTTGTGGGTGGGGTGGTGATTGACCATCCGCAGGGTTTGCTGGGTCACTCGGACGCCGATGTGTTGTTGCACGCCATCATCGACGCGCTGCTGGGCGCGGCCGCCTTGGGTGACATTGGCAGCCACTTCCCCGACAGCGATGCCCAGCACCGGGGCGCTGACTCGCTGGTGTTGTTGCGCCAGGTGGGCCAACGGGTTGAGCAGGCGGGCTACGACATTGGCAATATCGACGCCACCATCGTGGCCCAGGCCCCGCGCATGGCGGCGCACATCGCCCTCATGCGCGAGCGCATCGCCCAAGCGCTGGGCTTGCCCGTGGGTCAGGTGAATGTGAAAGCCAAAACAGCTGAAAAACTCGGCCCCGTGGGCCTGGGGCACAGCATGGAGGCGCGTGCTGTGGCCTTGATCAGCGCCCGGGCGTGAACACGTAGCCCGAACCCCAGACAGTTTGCAAATAGCGCGGCTGCTCGGGCTGGGTTTCGATCAACTTGCGCAAGCGCGCCACCTGCACGTCCAAGCTGCGGTCGTTGTCGGCCAAAGGTCTGCCCATGGCTTTCATGGCCAAGGCCTGGCGGTCCATGGCTTGGTTGGGGTGGGTCACCAACACCCGCAGCAACTCGTACTCGCGCGTGGTCAGGTGGATGGGTTTTTTGTTTTTTTCCAGGCTGCGTGCCGTCAAGTCCAGCACAAAGTTGCCAAACTTCACCCGTTCAGGCGGTGCGCTTGAGTTGGTGCGTTGGATGCGGCGCAAGCAGGCTTGGATGCGGGCCAAAAGTTCGCGCGGGTTCACGGGTTTGACCAAGAAGTCATCGGCCCCCACCTCCAAGGCCACGATCAACTCGATCGGGTCGCTGTTGGCCGAGAGCATGAATATCGGCCAGTCCAGACTTTGGTTGCGCAATCGGCGCAAGATGGACAAACCGTTCTCATCGGGCAAGGTGCTGTTCAAGAGAAGCAAGTCCGGCACGCCCTCTTGGTCCATGCGTTCGCTCAAGCCATTGGCGTCGCTCAAGGACACCACGGTGAAACCCGCGTGTTGTAAAAAATGGGCAAGCAACTGAAGGCTTGTTTGCTCGTTTTCAACCAACCAAATTGATTTTTTTGGCATGGATTTGTTGAGTTAGATCAAAAAAATTTAATTTGATGCTATTTTAATAATTGTTAATTATCCCTTATTTTTTGAAGGAAATTCGCCAAAAAATAACCAAAATATACAAATTGTGAAAATTAGCTTTATTTCTTATTTATTAAATAAATTATTTATCTATTTGAATATACATATATGCATGCAATGACGATATTTTTGTCGCCAAAAACGTTTGTCAACACAAGC
>CANJUS010000211.1:0-4099 GCA_947477505.1 Comamonadaceae bacterium
AAACTTTGGGCATACTGCTCTTCATGCGCGTGCCTTTGCCCGCTGCCATGATCACCACATCGATTGCTGCCATGTTCCATGCCTTTGTTCGTTTAAGAATTATCACCCAACGCCTTTGCTGGTCGGTGTGCGCTTGTTGGGTGTTGGCAGGATGCAGTTCCTTGCAGTTTGCATACAACTCGGCCCCTGAACTGACCTACTGGTGGTTGGACGGATTTTTGGATTTCACCAGCGAGCAAAAACCACAGGTGCGCGCGGACATTCATTCGTTTTACGGCTGGCACCGCAGCCAACAGTTGGGGCTGTATATCACTTGGTTGGAGCGCGCCCAAACAATGGCTGGCCGCAACCTCCAAGCCGATGAAGTGTGCACCCTGATGAGCGAAGCACTTGACAGCCTCGACACGGTGAGCAAGGAGCTCGAACCCCGGGCTGTTCGTTTGCTGCTGACCCTTGAACCCGCCCAAGTCGAGCAGTTGCAAAAACAATTCAATAAAAAAAACCGCGAATGGCGCAAAGAGTGGCTGCTGGGCACCCCTGAGGAGCTGCTAGACACCCGCACCGACAAAGGGGTGGAACAAGCCGAAAAGTTTTACGGCCGGCTCGATGCCAACCAAAAGCAACTGTTGCGCAACCTTGCTAAAAATTCAGGCTACGACCCGCGCATGAGCTACCTGTTGCGCTTGCGCCGACAAGCCGACAGCGTGGACACCTTGCGCAAACTCAGCACCCACAGCAAAGACAGCGACGCATTTGCCATGGAATGGCGGCAACTGGTTGAACGCACCCGCGACACGCCTGACCCCATGCTGCGCCAATACGGAGAGGATTTGAAAAAAGCCAATTGCGCGGCAGTGGCCAGTTTGCACAATGCCACCACACCACAGCAGCGCGACAGGGCCGCCAAACAACTGCAAGCTTATGCCCGCGACCTGCGCACCTTGATGGAGCGCAAGCCCTGAGAGGCTCAGCTCTGTAATGAGGCCCACATCTCTTGATCGCGCTCGGCGGTCCAGATGCGTGGGTTTTTGATGCCGCTGGCCTCGTCAAAAGCGCGGCTCACATCAAACGGCAGGCAATGCTCGTAAATAAACACATGGCCAAACACCGGGTCCATGTGCTCACGGGTATGGGCCATGGCGCCTTTCAAGTCGAGCTTTTTCACCACCGCTTCTTTGCCGCAGCGATAAAGTATTTCGACCCACCGCTTGGTGTAGTCCAAGGCCTTGTCAACATTGGCCTCGCCCTTCATGGCCTCGCCCCGCCCTGGCACGATGGCCGTGGCCTGGAGGGAACGAAGCGCCTCCAACGTGGCTGGCCATTCTTCGAGTTGAGCGTCACCGGTGTACACGCCCGCCTCATACTCCACCAAGTCGCCACTGAAAAGCACCTTTTCGGCCTCGACCCAGGCGATGGTGTCACCGCGGGTGTGGCCCGATCCCGGGTACCAAATTTCAACCACCACACCACCCAAGTCAATTTTTAAGCTGCCTTGGCGACCGGGTTTGCCGTCACCCACGATCAAGGTGGGCCAGGTCAGTCCAGGCACGCTGTCAGCGCCTCGAAACAAGCGCGGAAAGCGCTCCATCTCGCTTTTCATGTCAGCGGCACCTCGCTCGACGATCAACTCATAGGTGCCCTGGCTGGCAATGATGTCGCTGGCCCCTTCGGCCTTGAAGGCGCTGGCACCCAACACACGCACCGCGTGGTAATGGGTCAGCAACACATACTGAATGGGCTTGTCGCTGATGGTGCGAATTTTGGCGATCAAGTCTTGCGCCATGGCCGGTGTGGCGGTGGCATCGCTGACCAAAATGCTGCGCTCACCAATCACCACGCCTGAGTTGGGGTCGCCCTCAGCGGTATAAGCCCAGCAATGGGCGCTGAGTTGCTCAAAGGTGATTTTTTTATCGGCCAAATCGGCTTGGCTGGCAAAGGCTTTGGACATGGTGTCTCCTGTGGGGTTGGTATGGGGTCAACGAATTAAAAAAATTGTATCCAGCGCTGTGCCTTCAAGCGACAGGCGCTGGGACTTCAAAGCCATGCTCCAAGGTGGCAATCACCTCACTGGCAAAGTCGGCGTAGCTCATGGGTCCACCAGGGCGCAACCAAGTGAACGTCCAATTGATCATGCCAAACAGCATCATGGTCAAGGCGGTTTGGTTGCGGGCGTTGATGCGCTGCGGGTAAGCGCGCTTGATGAAGCGGGTGAATGCGGCCACCACATCACGCTGGCGGCCCACGATGAGTGCGCGTTGGTCATCGCTTAAAAATTGGGTTTGATTGACCAAGGCCACATGGCGGGTGGCAGAGGTTTCGTACTCTTGCAAAAAGCGCCGCACCAGCTCATGTAAAGCAGCACGTTCATCGAGATTGCGCCGCTGGGCCACGGCCTCCGTCTCGCCAATCAAGCCCAGCAAGCGCAGCGTGTAACGGTCCAGCAGGTCAAACAAAATGGCTTGTTTGCTGTCGTAATAGTGATAAAGCCGTGCCTTGGAGGTGCCCCCCGCCATGGCGATGTCGTTCATGCTGGCCGCCGGGTAAGACGACTGGGCAAAGCACAGTGCGGCAATGTCCAAAATTTCCTCGCGCTTGAGGTCGTGGGATGCGGACTTGGGGCGGGCCATGCAGATTCAACCCACCGGCCACACCACGCCGTTGTCGTTGAGGATGGCCTCCAGCGGGATGTCGTGGGCTTCAGGCTCAAGGTCGGCCACAAAGCCTTGTGTGAAACCCAGGCCCACCGTGTAGGGCTTGGGTATGAGCTGGGCCAAGGTGCGGTCATAAAAGCCGCCGCCGTAGCCCAATCGATAACCACCCGGACCATAGCCCACACAAGGCACAAACAACAATGTAGGCACCACCACTTCGGTGTCCTTGGGTTTGGGGATGTTGTAGGCATCCTCTTGCATGGGGCAACCAGGGTACCAAGCATGAAAGGTCAGGGTTTTGGTGAGCTTGTCGATCACCGGCAGTCCAATGCGCCGTGGTTGCGGTTGGTCGAGCAACTCGCCGTCTTCTTTCCAACGGTGCAAAGCGGGCAAGGGGTCAAACTCGCCCTTGATGGGCCAGTAGGCACCAATGACCACATCGGGCCTACCCACCAACCAGATGCGCATGACCTGCTGCAGCATGTCGCAGCGCAATTGCCGATCGGGCAAGTTCAAGCGCTGCTCAAGCAGGCTTTGGCGCAGTGATTTTTTATCCATTGCATCGTTCGGGGCACCTCGATGGCCGTCAACAAACACCCTGTCAACGGTCCATCGGTCAAGCCACCGATAATCCATGTATGTTCAAGCGCTTCATTGTGTCATTGTTTGCTGGCTTGCCCTTGTTGGCAGCGCTGGTGCCTCCCGCCCACGCCCAAGGTACGGGCACCCATGAGGGGTTGGCGCAGTCTGCTTTGTTGGACATGGCAGACGCCTTCAAGCGCAACGACCGCAGGCGTTTGAGCGCTTTGCTGCCACAAGTTCGCGGCCATGTGCTGGAACCCTGGGCCGCCTATTGGGAGTTGCGTGCACGTTTGGACGAAGCTTCGACCAGTGAAGTGCGGCAATTTCTGAGCCGCTATGCCGGCACCTACCAAGAAGACCGCTTGCGCAATGATTGGCTGATGTTGCTGGGCAATCGACGCGATTGGGCAACCTTTGAAACGGAGCAATCCCATTACCGCATGCGCGATGACCGCGAATTGCGTTGTTATGAGTTGGTTTTGAGTCATCAAAAAAACCCCGCTGCATTTGGCCCAGACAGCGTCAAAGAGGTTCTGAATTTGTGGCGATCGATGATGCAAGCCGACGATGGCTGCACGCTGGCGGCCGAGAAGTTGCTTGAAGACAGAAAGATCAAACCATTAGAGGTTTGGCGCAAAGCGCGGTTGGCCATCGAGAACAACCGCCCCGTGACGGCGCGCAATGCAGTGCAATTGGTAGCGCCCAAACTGCTCAATCCCTTAAAAGATTTGCACGCCCAACCCAGCCGGTTTTTAAATCAACACACGTCCCACCCACGCACCGCGGTGCAAGACCTGGTGGTGTTGGCCTTGGTGCGGCTGGCGGGCACCGACCCGGATGAGGCCTACAAGCAAATGCAGCGCACC
>CANJUS010000212.1:0-4069 GCA_947477505.1 Comamonadaceae bacterium
CCGGGTCGCACCCGATTTATCACCTTGGGACCAAGCTTGGCGCGCAGCCCAACTGGCCAGCGCCACGCCGGCCACGCCCGTGGCCAGGTGCTGCATCATCGCGCGGCGATTGTGGTGTGCCTGCGCTGGCGTGATCTCGCTGGGCAGTGGGTGGCTGTTTCCATCATCTTGGGGGCGTATCAACATGGCGGTCTCCGATCAAAGTCAGGCCATTGTGCCGCAGGCCCGAAAAAAAACCGGCCAGGTGGGCCGGTTTATGTATGCCCGGTAGGGCCAAGGCTCAACGCAAACCGGATATGTAGTCAGACACCGCTTTGATCTCACGGTCATTGAGCTTGGCCGCCACTTGGGTCATGGTCAGGTTGTTTTGGCGCACACCGTCGCGAAACCCGCTCAGTTGAGCAGCGGTGTAGTCGGCATGCTGACCACTCAAACGGGGGTACTGCGAGGGCAGGCCCGCGCCGTTGGGGCTGTGGCATCCGGCGCAAGCTGGGATTTGCCGATCGGCAATGCCACCGCGGTAGATGCGCTCACCCAAGGCCACGGTTTGCTTGTCTTTGGCAAAGCCGGGTTTGGCTTTTTGCTGCGCCAACCAAGCCGAAATGTTTTTCATGTCGTCCGCGCTGAGGGCTGCGGCCATGCCCGACATGATGGCGTTGGCGCGCTTGCCCGACTTGAACTCTTGCAACTGCTTGTTGATGTACTCGGGGTGCTGAGCAGCCAACTTGGGGTTGGCGGGCGAACCCGAGTTGCCATCCGCACCGTGGCAGGCCGCACAAGGCGCAAAACTGGCCTCGCCTTTGGCCACATCAGGGGCTTTGGCGGCGGGGGCCTTGTCGGCGGCTTGCAGGGTAAACACAGGCAACGCGAGTGCGGCGGCAACAAAGAGGGGGGCAAACAGCTTCATGGCTTGGGTCAGTTGGGTGGCGCTAAACCGGTGGATTCTACAATGCCCACTTGGGGTCCACGGGCCCCCCACCTCCTGCCGGACCCGTGATGACCCAGCCCCACCCACCTGACGCTCCCGCCAATGCCATCGCCCCTGACGCGCCCACCGTGGCAGCTGACTTGGCTTTGCAGACCAAACAGGCCATGGGATGGCTGCACACCACCCGGTTTTTGATCACGGCCGCGCAACTGCACCACTTGCCGCAGTACCGCTTGCCCGAAATCGCTTTTGTGGGCCGCTCCAACGCAGGCAAGTCCACCTGTATCAATACCTTGACGCAGCAAAACCAGCTGGCCTTTGCCTCCAAAAAGCCCGGGCGCACCCAACACATCAATTTGTTTGCTTTGGGCCGCCAGGGCCAAACCGATGCGGTGTTGGCCGATCTGCCCGGCTATGGCTACGCCGCTGTGCCCAAGCAAGACAAAATCCGCTGGCAACAAGTGATGGCCAATTACCTGATGACCCGCGACAACCTGTGTGGCGTGGTTTTGTTGTGCGACCCGCGCCACGGCTTGACCGAACTCGACGACATCTTGCTCGAAGTGATTCGACCGCGCGTCGAAGCGGGCATGCATTTTTTGGTGCTGCTGACCAAAGCAGACAAGCTCAACCGCAGCGAAGCGGCCAAGGCCTTGTCCATTGCCCGCTTGCAAGCCGGTGGGGGACAAGTGCGCTTGTTCTCAGCCCGCAAACGCCAAGGGGTGGAAGAAACTGCTTTGCTGTTGTCGCAATGGGTGGCAGGCTGGACACCCCCTGCAAGTGTGGGCGTGGACCTGAGCACTGGCTCAGACACTGGCTTGGACGCTGACCAAGAGAACACCGATGGCGGACATCACTGAAACCCGACACGCCCTGCCCCACGGCATCACCTTGAATTGCCGCCACAGCGGCCAGGTTGGGCGGCCTGTGTTGCTGTTTTTGCACGGCTTCCCCGAAGGGGCATTTGCTTGGGACGCCTTGTTGGATCATTTCTCCCTGCCCCAAAACGGTGGCTACTTTTGCGTGGCACCCAATTTGCGCGGCTTTGAAACCTCCAGCGCCCCCACGGATTCAGCTGCCTACCGCGCCAAGCACCTGGTGCAAGACATCTTGGCGTTGATCGACATCATCAGCCCCGACAAAGCCTTGGCCGCATTGGTGGCCCACGACTGGGGCGGCGCGGTGGCCTGGAACCTGGCCAACCAACACCCGGCACGGTTGCAACGACTGGTGATCATCAACTCGCCCCACCCAGGCACCTTTTTGCGCGACTTGCAACACAGTCCGGCCCAGCAAGCGGCCAGCGCGTACATGAATTTTCTGATCCGCCCCGACGCTGCGGCCTTGCTGGCAGCCGATGATTACCGCCGCTTGTGGGGCTTTTTCAGCGGCCTGGCCGATGGGCCGGTGGCTTGGCTCGATGACGACATGAAAAACCGCTACCGCGCTGTGTGGGCCCACGGGCTGGAGGGTGGTTTGAACTATTACCGCGCCTCCCCTTTGCGTCCGCCGCGCACAGACGATGCCGCCGCTTCTGCCATCAGCCTGCCCGAGGCCATGCTGCGCGTCGATGTGCCCGTGCTGGTCATTTGGGGCTTGCTCGACAAGGCCTTGCTGGCGGGCTTGATCGACGGATTGGACGCCCACATCCCGCAATTGACCTTGCACACCTTGGCCGATGCCAGCCATTGGGTGGTGCACGAACAGCCTGAGGTGGTGGCCGCTCAGATCGGTGGCTTTTTGGGCCGCGCATAAACATCGGCCTGGCCGGGGGGGCGGGTTTTGAAGCGCTTGTGCACCCAAAAATACTGATCGGGCATGGTGTCAATCCACTGGGCCAGGCGCTGGTTCATCAACGCCGTGTCGGCCAGCGCATCGGTGCTGGGCACGTCAGACCAAGCCGGATGAACCTGCACTTCATAGCCCGTGGCGGTCATTCGGGTGGTGATGGGCACCACCCGCGCGCGGCCCAGTTTTGCAAAGCGTGACAACGAGGTCAGGGTGGCGGCAGGCACGCCAAAAAACGGCACAAAAACGGTATCGTCCTCGCCACTGTCCATGTCGGGCAGCAGGTACAAGCGTTCCCCACGGCGCAGTGCCGCAATCAAGGGTTGAACACCATCGGCGCGTCGGCACAAATTCACTTGGCCAAAACGTTGGCGCCCTTGGGCAATCCAAGCGTCTATGGCGGGGTTCGACTGCGGTGTGTAAATGGTGTGCAAGGGTGCATCGCTGGCCAGCGTCCAAGCCGTCCATCCCGCATCCAAGCCGACAAAATGCGGCGCAAACACCACCACACCACCAGGTTGCGCCAGAGCATCGCAATCGCCCACCCAGTTCAACCGCTGTCGCACCACATCGGGGGGGGCATGCCACAACCAACTGCGGTCCAACCAAGCCTGGGCAAAGGCCACAAAGCAGCGTCTGGCCCAGCGTTTGCGCTCATCGTGCGTCCACTGTGGGAAGCACAAGGCCAGGTTGACCATCACCACCCGGCGGCGCGCAGGCACCGCCACATACAACACGTGCCCCAACAGCCAACCCAAAGCGCGCACCCAAGCCAGTGGCCAAAGCGACAGCCAACGCATGAACGCCAAGCCCAAGGCATTGAACATGGTCAGCCCTCGGAGCGCGGTTGCTTGTCCCGCGCATAGCCCCACAGGTATTGGCCGGGCGCGCGCCGCACCATGGCTTCGATGTGCTGGTTCATGCCCAACACAGCAAGCTCTAAGGGGGTTTGCACGTCGTACAAGCCTGTATCGTCCCATGGCTCGAAATGGCTGATGTAGCCTTGTCCATGGGGCAGTCGTTCACACCAACACATGAGCACGCTGGCACCGGTTTGGCGCGCCAAGCGCACACCCAGGGTCATGGTGTAAGCATCACGCCCAAAAAACCGCGACCAAACGCCCTGCCCCAAAGGGGGCACTTGATCGGGCAAGATGCCAATGTGACCACCTTGGCGCAGGGTGCGCAGCAACTGGCGCACCCCCGCCAAGCTGGCAGGTGCAGCCTGCATAAAGGGGCGCTGACGTGCAGCCGAGACCACCTCTTGCAACCAAGCTTTGCGTGCCGGTCGGTAAAGCACCCACAAGGGGCCGTGGCGCGGACCCAACTGCTCGGCCATCAATTGCGCCCCCA
>CANJUS010000213.1:0-4067 GCA_947477505.1 Comamonadaceae bacterium
AACAAGCCGTTGAGGGTGTTGCGCATCTCGGCCGGGGCGATCCAGTTGTTGGTGGGGCCAGCGTCTTCTTTGCGGTCGGAGCAAATGAAGGTGCGGTCTTCCACACGCGCCACATCGCTGGGGTCGGACTTGGCCAAGAAAGAATTGGGGCGCTTGGCAGGGTTCAGGCGCTGGAAGGTGCCCGCGTCCACCAGTTGCTGGCACAGCGCGTCGTATTCGGCCTGGCTGCCATCGCACCAGTGAATGGCGTCGGGCTTGCACAGGGCGGCAATGTCGCCCACCCAAGCCACCAGTTTGGCGTTTTTGACAAAACTGGGGGGCTTCAAGGCCAGACCCGGTGTGTAAGGTGCGTTCATGCGTACTCCGTCGAAAGTTATTTCAGGTCAGCCAACGGACCGCAGCGCGGCGCCATGTGGGCTGACCTCAAGCAACCCATTTGTCCCCGCGCGCCCAGGCTGGGCAGCGAGTGGGGGCGATTCTAGGCAGGCGCTTGGGGCCATGCCTGACAGGGTCATGCAAAAAAAGCATAACCTTATGTGCTGCACCTGGGGTGGTTGGGCGGATGGGGGTGTGCCCATGCGGCGCGGCCACAAAAAAGCCCCGACCAGCGGGGCTTTGGTTGGGGGTGAACCGCTGATCAGGCCATGAACACCGCAATGAAAGCGAGCAGAAAAATCAGCACGCCACCCGCAATGGGCAACACGATGGGCATGAGGGGAACAATGCTCTCCACCACGTCTTCTTCGTCAATGTGGTGATGTTCGTTGTGGGCGTGGGGGACAGACATGGGCGTTCCAAAGGTGTCAAAGATGCGCTTATTTTAAGCCATGGCCCGTGCCGCCACCACGCGCAGCACTTCTTGCCCATAGGCCTGGAGCTTTTTCTGCCCGATGCCACTGATGTCTTGCAAGGCCTCCAAGCTGCTGGGCGCCAGATGGGCAATGGCGTGCAGCGTGGCATCGTGAAAAATCACATAGGCGGGCAGGTTGTGGGTGTGGGCCACTTCAGCGCGCCAGGCTTTGAGCGAAAGCAGCCGCTCTTGAGCGCTGGCGTCCAGTGCGGGCAGCCCAGGCGCACCTTCCACGCGGCGTGCTTTGCGCTCGCTGGCGCGCTCGTGGCTGTGGCGCAGTGTCACGCTGTGCGTGCCCTTGAGGATGGCGCGCGACGCATCGGTCAAATACAAGGTGTTGTAGGCCTGCGCGTCCACGCCCAGCGCTTCGGTGGCGACCAATTGGCGCAGCACACTGCGCAGCTGGGACTCGCTGTAGCGCTGCCCCACACCAAAGCAGCTCAGCGCTTGGTGGCCATGTTGCAGCACTTTGTCGGTGCGCTTGCCGCGCACGATGTCCATGGTGTGGGCCACCCCAAATTGCATGCCCGAGTGCTGCTGCACCCGGTACACGGTGGACAGCAACATGCGCGCAGCCTCTGAGGCGTCCCAGGTATCGGGGGGAGACAAACAGTTGTCGCAATTGCCGCAACGCATCAGGGGGGCGTTGCCCGTGCCTTCGGGCGCATAGGGCTCGCCAAAATAAGCCAATAAGCGCACGCGCCGGCAATCGGTGGCTTCGGCCAGCGCCAACAAAGCATCGAGCTTGCCGCGCATCACCTGTTTGTGGTCTTCGCCGGCCGGGCTTTCGTCGATCATGCGGCGTTGGTTGACCACGTCTTGCAGGCCATAACTCATCCAAGCCTGGGCCGGCAGGCCGTCGCGACCGGCGCGGCCCGTTTCTTGGTAATAGCCTTCAATATTTTTGGGCATGTCCAAGTGCGCCACAAACCGCACATTGGGCTTGTCGATGCCCATGCCAAAGGCAATGGTGGCCACCATCACAATGCCTTCTTCACGCAAAAACCGGTCTTGGTGGCGCTGCTTGGTGGCCGCCTCCATGCCAGCGTGGTAGGGCAGGGCCAGCAAGCCGTGTTGCACGAGTGACTGCGCAACCTCTTCCACCCGCTTGCGCGACTGGCAATACACGATGCCGCTGTCGTTGCCATCTGGCCCGGTGTGCTCGCGTTGGATAAAGCGCAGCAGTTGGGCCAGCGGCTCTTTTTTCTCGATGATGGTGTAGCGGATGTTGGGGCGGTCAAAGCTGCTGACAAATTGGCGCGCGTCCTCCAACTGCAGTCGCTCGACGATGTCGGCGCGCGTCAAGTCATCGGCCGTGGCCGTCAAAGCCACGCGGGGCACACCCGCAAACCGCTCGTGCAATACCGTCAGGCCACGGTACTCGGGGCGAAAGTCGTGTCCCCACTGGCTCACGCAGTGGGCCTCGTCAATGGCAAACAAGCCGAGCAAGCCACGTTCGTGCAATTGGTCAAGCAGGGCCAAAAAACGGGGTGTGGTGACCCGCTCGGGCGCGGCGTACAGCAAGGTGATGTCGCCTTGGAGCAAGCGCTGCTCCACCGCATGGGCTTGCTCGCCGCTCAAGGTGGAGTTGAGCAATGCGGCGCTCACCCCCAGCTCTTGCAAAGCGCCCACTTGGTCGTGCATCAAAGCGATCAAGGGCGAGACCACCACCGCCACGCCCAAGCCAGCGCGTTGGCGCGCAATGGCCGGTATTTGGTAGCACAGCGACTTGCCCCCGCCGGTGGGCATCAGCACCAAGGCGTCACCCCCTTGGCTCACATGGCCAATGATGTCGGCTTGGGGGCCGCGAAACTGGTTGTAGCCAAACACCTCGCGCAGCAATGTGTGCAAGGCCTGGGGGGCCAACTCGGGCCGCATGGCCGCGCTTACATCTGCTCCCACGGCAGCCCTTCATGGCGCCAGCCATTGATGCTGGAGCGTTGAAAGCGTGCGTCCAAGTCCCCTTCAAAACCATGCACCACGTGCGACACATCGGTGAAACCGGCCGCTTCCAGCGCTTGCCCTGCGTCAACGGTGCGCTGACCGCTGCGGCACATCAGCACCACGGGGCGGTCTTTGTCACCGGCTTCGTCCAGAACTTGTTTGCAAAACGCGGGTATGTCGGGGGTGAAGTCGGGGTATTCGTACCAAGCCACATGCACTGCGCCGGGGGGGCGGCCCACGTACATGGACTCGATCTCCATGCGCACGTCAATCAGCAAAGCCTGCGGGTGGGCCTGCAGCAAATCCCAGGCCTGCCTGGGCAATAAATGTTTCATGGCCGGTATTTTCGCTGTTTGGCAAAACCCTGCCTGCATCGGCCCAAGCCTGCATCGGCAAACGCAGGCAGGCTTTCTACAATCGCGGCCATGAACTACACCCGCGCCCAAGCCCTGCCCGCTTTGTTGAACCAACGCATTGCCGTTTTGGACGGTGCCATGGGCACCATGATCCAGCGCTTCAAGCTCTCCGAGGCCCAATACCGGGGCCAGGGCTTCAGTGGCGAAAGTGGGCAAGGTGGGCGCTTCTCCGACTTTCACCGCGATGTCAAAGGCAACAACGAGTTGCTCAGCCTCACCCGCCCCGACATCATCCGCGACATCCACGAAGGCTATTTGGCTGCAGGTGCCGACCTGATTGAGACCAACACCTTTGGCGCGACCACCATTGCGCAGGCCGATTACGACATGGCCGATTTGGCCGTGGAAATGAACCGCGCCTCAGCGCGCATTGCCCGCGCTGCTTGCGACAAGTTCTCTACCCCCGACCGGCCCCGGTACGTGGTGGGTGCCTTGGGCCCCACACCCAAAACCGCCAGCATCAGCCCGGATGTGAACGACCCCGGCGCGCGCAACGTCAATTTTGAAGAGCTGCGAGCGGCCTATTTCGAACAAGTGCAAGCCTTGGTGGAAGGCGGCGTGGATGTGTTGTTGGTCGAGACCATCTTCGACACCTTGAACGCCAAAGCGGCGCTGTTTGCCATCGACGAGTACTTTGACGCCAGCGGTGAGCGCCTGCCCCTCATCATCAGCGGCACCGTCACCGACGCCTCGGGGCGCATCCTGAGCGGCCAAACCGTCACCGCGTTTTGGCACAGCGTGCGCCACGCCCAACCTTTGGCGGTGGGCCTGAACTGCGCTTTGGGCGCGGCACTCATGCGCCCCTATATCCAAGAGCTGGCGCGGGTGGCGGGCGACACCTTCATCAGCTGCTACCC
>CANJUS010000214.1:0-4047 GCA_947477505.1 Comamonadaceae bacterium
CATCCAAGCAAATGGGCCACGCCCGCTTGCTCATCGGTCAATTCTTTCAATGTTTTGTCAATGCAGCTCTGGCTGAAAGCGTCTATGGGCAAGCCCTCAACCACTTTGTATTCACCGCCTTCACAGGTGACCGGGAAGCCAAACATGACCTCTTTGGGAATGCCATACCAGCCATGGGAAGCAATGCCCATGGTGACCCATTGGCCATTCGTGCCCAGGGCCCAGTCGCGCATGTGGTCGATGGCCGCGTTGGCCGCAGAAGCAGCGGACGACAGGCCACGCGCTTCAATGATGGCCGCACCGCGTTTGCCCACGGTTGGCAAAAACACGTTGGCGTTCCAATCTTGATCGTTGATCATGTCTTTGACCGACTGGCCGCCAATGGTGGCGAAACGGTAGTCGGCGTACATGGTGGGCGAGTGGTTGCCCCACACCGCCAGTTTTTGAATGTCGGACACGGACTTGCCGGTCTTGACCGCTATTTGTCCCAAGGCCCGGTTGTGGTCCAAGCGAAGCATGGCGGTGAAGTTTTTCGACGGCAAGCTCGGTGCGCTTTTCATGGCAATGTAGGCATTGGTGTTGGCCGGGTTGCCAACCACCAAGACCTTGACGTTGCGCGAGGCCACCGCGTCCAAGGCCTTGCCTTGTGCGGTGAAAATTTGCGCATTGGCAGCCAACAGATCCGCCCGCTCCATGCCCGGGCCACGTGGGCGCGCACCCACCAGCAAAGCGTAGTCGGTGTCTTTGAAGGCGGTTTTGGCATCGCCATGGGCCTCCATGCCCGCCAGCAAGGGAAACGCGCAGTCATCGAGCTCCATCATCACGCCTTTGAGGGCTTTTTGGGCCTTTTCGTCAGGGATTTCAAGCAGTTGCAGAATGACTGGTTGGTCCTTGCCCAGCATTTCGCCGGCGGCAATGCGAAACAACAAGGCGTAACCGATTTGGCCTGCGGCCCCAGTGACGGCGACGCGAACGGGCTTTTTGCTCATGGTGGAGGCTCCAGATGGTGAGTGAAACGATTGAAAAAAGAGTGTACCCGCAAATGCCCACGGGCATGGTTTGTCTTATGTCTTATATAAGATAAGATGAGGCCATGACACAGGGCTGACGCCCTGGCCTGAGCCAGCCCATGCCCATCTCCTCCAACCACCCAGTCACCTCTTTTGCCAGCGAAATCCCTGGCATGTTGGTCACCCCTGGGCAAGCCCCTGCCTTCAGCCCCTTGTACCAACAAATCAAGGGCTTGATCCTGCAAAGCCTGCAAGGCGGCGAATGGAAGCCGGGAGAAGCCATTCCCAGCGAGATGGACTTGGCCGCACGCTTCAAGGTCAGCCAAGGCACAGTGCGCAAAGCCATCGACGAGTTGGCCACCGAAAACCTGTTGGTGCGCCGACAAGGCAAGGGGACGTTTGTCGCCACCCATGCAGAAGAAAGGCTTCAGTTTCGATTTCTCAAGCTCAAGCCTGACCATGGCAACCCCCAAAACCAAGGGCCGGCCCAACGCACCATTTTGTCTTGCAAGCGCGCACGCGCCAGCGCCGATGTGGCGCGGGCATTGGCTTTGCGCACCGGTGAAGCCGTGGTCCAGGTGCGGCGAACCTTGGCTTTTGGTGGGGTTCCCACGATTTTGGAAGATCTTTGGCTGCCCGGTGACCGCTTCAAAGGCCTCAGTGCAGAGAGACTGGCCGCCTCGCAAGGTCCCATGTATGCCTTGTTCGAGGCCGAGTTTGGCATCAGCATGGTGCGCGCCGACGAGCGACTCAAAGCCGTTTTGCCAGACGAACAACAGGCACAATGGCTGCAAGTCAGCGCGACCACCCCTTTGTTGAGTGTGGAGCGTGTGGCCTTCACTTACAACGACTTGCCCATGGAACTGCGCCGTGGTCTGTACAGAACCGATTTACACCATTACAGAAACCAATTGTTCTGAATCTGACATGCAATCTTCTTGTCAGCACTTTGTCGTGAAATAGAATTTGACGTTTAGGATGACTCCCCTTTGATTCCCACCACTTTTGATCAGGACTGCGCCCCATGACCGAGACAGCCCCCAAACGGCCCGAGTTTCGCAACATCAATGCACTGAGCGATTTGCCCTCCTACCGCCTGCCCCCCGCAGGCTGGGTGTCGATCCTGCACCGCATCAGCGGTGCCTTGATGTTCCTGCTGCTGCCCTTCATCATTTGGATGTTTGACAAATCGGTTTCATCTGAAATTTCGTTTGCCAAGTTCAAATACGCATTCAATGTCGGCTTGGGTTTTGCCCCCGGTTGGTTCATGAAGTTGCTCGCGTTGGCCTTGATTTGGGCCTATTTGCACCACCTGATCGCTGGCACGCGCCACCTTTACATGGACGTGCAACATGCGGTGAGCAAAGAATTTGGCCGCTCCTCGGCCATCGCCACGCTGAGCATTTCCATCGCACTGACCTTGGTGCTGGGTGCCAAGTTGTTTGGCCTGTACTGAATTCAAGGATAACGAATATGTCTGTCAATTACGGTTCCAAACGTGTGGTGGTCGGCGCGCATTACGGGCTGCGCGACTGGCTGGCCCAGCGCATCACCGCCGGCCTGATGGCCTTGTTCACTTTGTTGGTGCTGGTGCAACTGGCTTGGGGCAGTGGCCCCATCGGCTATGACAAATGGGCTGGCATTTTCAGCAGCCAATGGATGAAGGCGCTCACATTCACCATCATCGTGGCCATGGCCTACCACGTCTGGGTGGGTGTGCGCGACATTTGGATGGACTACGTCAAGTCCGTCGCTTTGCGCCTGAGTTTGCAAATTTTCACCCTGGTTTGGCTGCTGTCATGCACCGGCTGGGCGATTCAAGTTCTCTGGAGGCTGTGACCCATGTCTAGTTCAAGTTCCATCGCCCGACGCAGGTTCGATGTCGTCATCGTCGGTGCCGGTGGCTCAGGCATGCGTGCCTCGCTGCAGTTGGCACGTGCCGGCCTGAATGTGGCTGTGCTCTCCAAAGTGTTTCCCACCCGCTCCCACACCGTGGCCGCCCAAGGCGGCATCGGCGCCTCTTTGGGCAACATGTCCGAAGACAACTGGCACTACCACTTCTACGACACCATCAAGGGGTCCGACTGGCTGGGCGACCAAGACGCCATTGAATACATGTGTCGTGAAGCGCCAAAGGTGGTGTATGAACTCGAGCACATGGGCATGCCGTTTGACCGCAACCCCGACGGCACCATTTACCAACGCCCGTTTGGCGGCCACACTGCCAACTACGGCGAAAAACCGGTGCAACGCGCGTGTGCTGCGGCCGACCGAACCGGTCACGCCATGCTGCACACCCTGTACCAGCAAAACGTCCAAGCCAACACCACATTTTTCGTTGAATGGATGGCGCTGGACCTGATCCGTGACGCCGAAGGCGATGCGGTCGGTGTCACCGCCTTAGAGATGGAAACCGGCGAGATGTACATCTTGGAGGCCAAAACTGTGCTGTTGGCCACCGGTGGCGCGGGGCGCATTTTTGCCGCCTCGACCAATGCCTTTATCAACACCGGCGACGGTTTGGGCATGGCAGCCCGTGCTGGCATCCCCCTGGAAGACATGGAGTTTTGGCAGTTCCACCCCACCGGCGTGGCCGGTGCGGGCGTGTTGCTGACCGAAGGCTGCCGTGGTGAAGGCGCGATTTTGCTCAACAGCAATGGTGAACGCTTCATGGAGCGCTACGCGCCCACCTTGAAAGACTTGGCCCCACGCGACTTTGTGTCGCGCTGCATGGACCAAGAGATCAAGGAAGGCCGTGGCTGCGGCCCCAACAAAGACTATGTGCACCTGAAACTCGACCACCTCGGGGCCGAGACCATCATGAAGCGCCTGCCCTCTGTCTACGAGATCGGCCACAACTTCGCCAACGTCGACATCACCAAGGAACCCATTCCGGTGGTGCCCACCATCCATTACCAAATGGGTGGCATTCCCACCAATATCCATGGTCAAGTGGTCACGCAAACGGCCAGCGACCACAACGCCGTGGTCAACGGTTTGTATGCCGTCGGTGAATGCTCTTGCGTCAGCGTACACG
>CANJUS010000215.1:0-4043 GCA_947477505.1 Comamonadaceae bacterium
AGCAGCGTCAGCCAAGTCGGCCGTGAAAATTTCTTCCCCTGCTTGGGGTTCACCCAGTGCCACCACATCAGACAAGCGCAACACCTGGCAATTGGCCTTGAGTCGACCGCGCAATGCTTGGCCCAGGCCGCCGGCCGCGCCGGTGAGCAACAAACGGTGATGTGAAGGCGGCATGGTCATGTGTCTGTCTTTGGTCCAGCCAGGGCTGATTGCAGGTTTAAAAAACTCGGGTCTTTTCAAAAGCAACGGGCTTTGTTACAGTCGAAGCTCAAGTCGTCAGTTGTCTGATGACTTAAAGTGTAACCCGATTCATTCTGAGGTCAAGGACAAAGAGATGGAATCAAGGCAAACCCCTAGTGCGACGCCGCCGCCCCCATTGGGCGCAGCGGGTGTGGCCACGCGGGTGCGGCGCCCCGGCGGCTTGGTGGGTGAAATCGTCTCATCCTTGGGCGAGCGGGTGCAACAAGGTCTGTTGCAAGTCGGGGACAAACTCCCCAGCGAAACCGAGATCATGGCCCAGTTTGAGGTCAGCCGAACGGTGGTGCGCGAGGCCCTCTCGCGCCTGCAAGCGGCCGGCGTGGTGGAAACGCGCCACGGCATTGGCACCTTTGTGCTGCCCCCGCGCGAGAGTGCCAACTTCAGCCTGGGCAGCGTTGACTTGGCCATGGTCAGCGATGTGATTGCCTTGCTCGAGTTGCGCATCAGCTTGGAGACCGAGGCCGCCGGTTTGGCCGCGCAGCGTCGCACCGATGCGCAACTGGCGCTCATGCAAGCCGCACTCGACGAGTTTCAAGCCGCGCTTGGGCAAGACAACGACGCCGTGCCGTCGGACTTTGCCTTTCACATGGAAGTGGCCCGCGCCACCCACAACCGGCATTTCGCTGACCTGATGGGCTACTTGGGCACCATGGTGATTCCACGCGCGCGCATCAACACCGCGCAGGCCGCGCCCGAGGGGCGCCTCAATTACCTGCAAAAAGTGCACGGCGAGCATGAAAGCATCTTGAACGCCATCCGCAACCTCGACCCCGAGGCCGCCCGCGCCGCCATGCGCACCCACCTGAGCAACAGCCGCGAACGGCTGCGCAAAGCCCAGTCCAACGACTCAGCCACCCCGACTTGACACCCCACTTGTACGATGTCTAACCCAAATACCCCACTTTCTCCCTTGGCCAGCGCCCCTTCCACGGCCCCCACAACAGGCACGCCCGTGGTCACGCACATGCGCGTCGTACCGGTGGCCGGGCACGACAGCATGTTGCTCAATTTGAGTGGTGCACACGGTCCGTTCTTCACCCGTAATTTGGTCATCCTCACCGACAGCGCAGGGCGCACCGGTGTGGGCGAGGTACCCGGTGGGGAGAAAATCCGCACCACCTTGGAAGCGGCGCGTGGCTTGATCGAAGGGGGTGCGATCGGCGACTGGAACCGCTTGCTCAATCGCTTGCGCGAGCGCTTTGCGGGCCTGGACCAAGGCGGGCGCGGCAACCAAACTTTTGACCTGCGCGTGGCCATCCACGCGGTGACCGCAGTCGAAAGCGCCCTGCTCGATTTGCTCGGTCAGTTCTTGGGTGTGCCCGTGGCCGCCTTGCTTGGCGACGGGCAGCAGCGCGATCGGGTGCAGGTGTTGGGTTATTTGTTCTACCTGGGAGACCGTCGCAAAACAGACCTGCCCTACCGCAGCGAAGCCGATGCCGACAACGACTGGCATCGATTGCGCCATGAAGAAACCCTCACGCCCACCGCCATGGTGCGCTTGGCCGAGGCCGCCCAAGCACGCTATGGGTTTGAAGACTTCAAGCTCAAGGGCGGCGTGCTCAGCGGTGAAGCGGAGATGGAGGCCATCGTCGCCTTGCACGAGCGCTTTCCCAAGGCACGCATCACACTTGACCCCAACGGGGGCTGGTTGCTCAAGGACGCCATTCGCCTGTGCCGCGACCGCCACCGCGAGCTGGCCTATGCCGAAGACCCTTGTGGGGGCGAAGGGGTGTTTTCTGGGCGCGAGGTGCTGGCCGAGTTTCGCCGCGCCACAGGGTTGCGCACGGCCACCAACATGGTGGCCACCGACTGGCGCGAAATGGCCCATGCCATCCAATTGCAATCGGTCGACATCCCCTTGGCCGACCCGCATTTTTGGACCATGCAAGGTTCGGTGCGGGTGGCCCAGGCCTGCCAAACCTGGGGACTGACCTGGGGTTCGCATTCCAACAACCATTTCGATGTGTCGCTGGCCATGTTCACCCACGTGGCCGCAGCCGCCCCCGGTCAGGTCACGGCCATCGACACCCACTGGATTTGGCAAGAGGGCCAGCGCTTGACCCGCGAACCCCTGCGCATTGAAGGCGGCCACATTGAAGTACCGCCACGCCCCGGCCTGGGGGTGGACTTGGACATGGCGCAGGTGGAGGCAGCCCACCAGTTGTACCTGCAGCATGGGCTGGGCGCGCGTGACGATGCGGTGGCCATGCAATACCTCGTTGCGGGCTGGAAGTTCGACCCGAAAAAGCCCTGCTTGGTGCGCTGAGCCTCAGCCCAACAGACCGTCACAGACCGTGGGCGGCACTGCCCATTGGGCAAGCCATCAAAGGGGGTCGGTTTCACACCCCTGCATGGAAGGCATTTGGGCCAGCCACTGGCGAAAGCGTGGATGGGGGTCCTGCGCCAGGTATTGCTCCACCGAAGACCATTTGCCTGGTGGCAATGAGCGGCACATCCGCCATGCCAGCCGGTTGGCGATGGCGTCTTCACCATCGAGCACCATCACCTTGAGCAAGGGCAAATTGGGAAATTTTTCTTGTGAATACACATTGGCATTTTCAAAGGCCACGCGGCGAATCTCATCTCGGTTGTCTGCCGTCACTGGGGTGTTGAGCATGGCAATGCTGTCAAACAACAAGCGGTTCCACCAAACGCTTTCGCGGGCCTCGCGCAAGGCCTCTTTGGATGGGGCTTTGACAAAATTTTCGTAGGCCGACACGGCTTGCCGATGATCGGCAAACACCCACGCGGTGAGGGCAAGCATGGCCACGGCCAATGCCATGGGCCAACGCGAGGCACGCCCCTGACTTTGGGCATGGCCCGGCAGCAGTGCCAGGGCAAAACCGAACAAAAACAAATGCAAGGCATGCCACAGCGGGTATTCCAACATGCTGTGCAACCCCAGCACCATGGCCACACCCAACATCACCACCTGGAAACCCTGGGTGGTTTGCCAAGGTTTGGTTTTGAAAATCACATGGCCCAAAAAAGCCAGCAACCCCGCGCTGCCCACCAGGCCAAGTTCAACCTGTATTTGTAAAAACAAATTGTGGGCGTGGGCCACGGGTTCGGTGATGCTGGGCGTGAGCACCTCGCGCAGCTGCAATTGACCCCAACCCACACCCCACCATGGCGCAGATTCAATCACATGTAACGCATCGCGCCATTCGCGAATGCGAGCTGACCCCGAACCCGTCACGTCCTTGATGGAATCTTCGGCCGTGAACGCATTGAGCCAATGGCTGGCCGCTAAGCCCTCTCCCACTCCCAAAACCAATAGCAGCCACACTGGCAATGCCACCCACACCCAATGGATGTCAAACCGCTTGCGAAACAAGGCGAACAACGCGCCCAAAGCCAAGACCTCCAGGTACCCCGTGCGGGAACTGGCGCCATACATGGCAAAGAGCAACACCACCAGCGACAGGCATCGCCAAAGTGACGGCTTGGCAGCCTGGTTGGCTTGGTTGGGAAATAAAAACACCAGGCACACCATGGCGCAACTCATCAACGAAGCCGCCAAATTGGGTTGGCCCAAAAAACTGCCTTGCCTTGGAAAGTGACTTGACTTTTGCAACCAAGGTGACAACACGTCTTGCCAACCCAACATTTGCAAGCCAATGGCCAAGGCCGTGACCATGCCAGTTGTCCACACCGCCAGCATCATGGCGTGGGCCAACTCGGCTGCACGCTGGGCCTGTACCCACATGCCCACCCAAGCGGTGAGCAAAATGACCGCCAGGAGATAAGAAGTGCTGATCAGAAAGGCACTGAAATAGCTGGTC
>CANJUS010000216.1:0-4034 GCA_947477505.1 Comamonadaceae bacterium
CATGTGGTTGTTGCCCGACACGGTGACGCGCAAATAGTCGCAGCCGGTGGCTGCCAGCATATCTGCCACCGCTGCCGATGCAGCCACCGACACCGTGCTGGTGTCAAGGTAAAAGCCACCCTTGCGAAGGTGCTGGACCACCACCGCAGCGGCGCTTTGGAGGGCCGCATCATGGGGCAGAGATGAGAGCACGCCATCGGCTTGTGAGATGGCTGCACCGAGGTCTTGCGCAACCCCGAGCCCAGCCGCTTGGGCCAACGCCAAACGGTGTGCATCCAGGTCGTGCACCACCACCTCATGGCCAGCCGCCAACAGATGCGCGGCCATGGGCAAGCCCATTTTGCCCACGCCCAAAAAAACCAACTTCATGCCGTGGCCGTCCAAGAGCGGGCCATCAATTGGCTTTCAAGCCCGCGGCCTTGACGATGCGCGCGGCGGTGTCGATTTCGGTCTTGATATAAGCATTGAAGGCGTCGGACGACATGGTGAAAGGGTCCGCCCCGAGTTTGGCCATGCGCTCCTTGATGTCGGCACTGGCCAAAGCTTTGAGCGCCTCTTCATGAAGGCGTTTGACCACCGCCGCAGGGGTTGCGCTGGGCACGATCATGCCGACCCACAAGGTGTAGTCCGATGCGGGCAGACCCGCTTCGATGCTGGTGGGCACCTGGGGCAGGGTCGAGGCGCGCATCTTGGTGCTCACCGACAGCGCTTGCAGCTTGCCGTCTTTGATCAGCGGCAAGGCCGATGCCAAGGGCGCAAAGAACCAATCGTTGGAGCCACCGATCACATTGGTCATGGCGTCGGGCGTGCCTTTATAGGGCACGTGCAAGGCGTCGATGCCCGACTGCAAGCGAAAGATCTCTGCGTTCAAATGGGTGCCGCTGCCCACACCTGCCGATGCGTAATTGAAGGTGCCAGGCTTGGCCTTGACCGCCGCAATCAACTCGGACTGGGTCTTCCAACCCTTGCCAGGGTTGACCACCAGCACATTGGGAATGGCCGCCAAGGTGGTCACGCCCGTCAAGTCTTTCAGCGTGTCGTAACCCAAATTGGGGTACAGCGAGGCATTGAGCGCATGGCCCGAAGAGTGCACCAAGACGGTGTAGCCATCGGCCTCGCTCTTGGCCACCATGGCCGCGGCGATGGTGCCACCCGCGCCCAATCGGTTATCGATGACGATGGTTTGCCCCATGGACTTGCCCATCGCATCGGCCACGGTGCGCGCCACGATGTCGGTGGCGCTGCCCGCGCTGAAGGGGACCACAAATTTGATGGGCTTGCTGGGGTATGCCTGGGCCCAGGCCTGCCCCTGAAAAAATGCAAAGCCCAGGGCGCTCCATGCCAGCAACGTGCGGCGCGCAAAACCATAAGTCGACTTCATGAATGTGGTCTCCTGATTGAATAGAAAGGTGAAAAAACCGATTAAGACTCCAAGCCGTCGCTGATGGTCTTGTTTTCTGATTTCAGTTCCAAGCCGGCGTCGCGCGCGGTTTCGATGAGCAAAGCGGCAAAGTCGATTTGATCGTAACCGCGCCCGACCATGCGCGCCACCGACTCGCGGGTGGCAGCAGCAGCGGGCATGGACACGCCCTGGGCCTTGGCCGCAGCCATGCCCAAATCCATGTCTTTGAGCAACAATTTGGGGGTGAAGGTCACTTGGTCAAAAGTCAAATTGGTCAACACGGGCGTTTTGTAGCGGGTGTACATCGAGCCCAACACCGAGTCGTTGATGCTTTCTAAAAACAAATGGCGTGGAATGCCCGCTTTTTCGGCCATCACAGTGATTTCACACAGGTTTTGGATCACCACACCAAACATGGTGTTGTGCGCGATCTTCCACACCCGGGCCAACTCGCCCTCGCCCACCCACATGGTTTTGCGCGACATGGCCTGCAGGTACGGCTCGGCCATGTCATACAACGGGCGCGGGCCCGAGGCCACCACCAGCAATTTGCCGGCTTTGGCCACTTTGGCATTGCCCGAAACCGGTGCACACAAATAGGCCACGCCCAGTTTTTCCAAAGCAGTGCGCACCTCGGCCGAGCCTTCTTGCGAAATCGAAGAGCTGTCGACCACCATCTTGGGCAACGTTTTGCCCGTGACCAAACCGCCTGGGGCAAACAACACTTCTTTCAAGTCGTCGGTGGTTGAGACCATGGTGAATACCACGTCACAGGCGGCCAGGTCGAGCTTGTGGTCGACGATGGTGGCCCCGTATTCGACCAAGGGCTCGGCCTTGCTGCGGGTGCGGTTCCACACATCCACGCCGTGCCCGGCTTTGGTCAAACGCTTGACCATCGCTTCTCCCATGCGCCCCAAACCGATCCATCCCACTTTGTTAGCCATGTTGTTTCCTCGTCTGAATTAAAAAAATAAACTTCAAGCGGCGATGGGCAAGCCCACCAATCGCTCCAAATCGGGCAGCGACAAACCGTCCACCGCGTCAACCCATTGCAAACCTTGTGGGGTCACGTCCAAGGTGGCCATGTCGGTGTAAATGCGTTTGACGCAACCCAAGCCGGTGATGGGGTAAGTGCATTGCGACACCACTTTGCTCACGCCCTGCTTGGTGAGCAAGTCCATCATGACCCAGGTTTGTTTGGCCCCAATGGCCAAATCCATGGCCCCACCCACGGCCGGGATGGCCCCGGGCTCTCCGGTGTGCCAATTGGCCAGGTCACCGCTGGCGCTGACTTGAAACGCACCCAACACACAAATGTCCAAGTGCCCCCCGCGCATCATGGCAAAGCTGTCGGCATGATGGAAAAAAGCACCCCCCGGCAACAGGGTGACGGGTTGTTTGCCTGCATTGATCAAGTCAAAGTCTTGCTCAGACTGCGCAGGGGCCGGGCCCATGCCCAATATGCCGTTCTCGCTGTGCAAGATGATCTCCAGACCCGCTGGCAAGTGGTTGGCCACCATCGTGGGCATGCCAATGCCCAAATTGACGTAAGCCCCGTTGGGAATGTCTTTGGCCACCAAGGCGGCGATTTGGTCTTTGCTTCTGCGTTGATGTGTCATATGGGCCTCATGCCTTGAAACCGCCGCCTTGCGTTTGAACGCGAGGCACCTGCACCACTTGGGAGACAAAAATTCCGGGGGTGACCACAGACTCTGGATCCAATGCACCCAAGGCCACCACCTCGTGCACCGATGCCACGGTGCGGCGTGCGGCCATGGCCATCACCGGTCCAAAGTTGCGTGCTGCTTTGCGATAGGTCAGATTGCCCCAACGGTCGCCACGCTCGGCTTTGATGAGCGCCAAATCGGCGTGGATCGGGTGCTCAAGCACGTGCATGCGGCCGTTGATCTCGCGCGTTTCCCGCGCACTGCCGTCGGTGTTGCGGGCCAGATCGGTGCCATAAGCCGTGGGCGAGAAAAAAGCCCCAATGCCCGCACCCGCTGCACGGATGCGCTCGGCCAAATTGCCTTGGGGGACCAACTCCAACTCCAGTTGTCCGCTGCGGTACAAGGCATCAAAAATTTGGCTGTCGGCTTGCCTGGGAAAGCTGCAAATCACTTTGCGCACCCGCCCGGTTTTGAGCAAAGCGGCCAAGCCAGTTTCGCCATTGCCCGCATTGTTGTTGACCACCACCAGGTTGCGCGCCGAGCCATCTTGCAGCACGCGCATCAAGCCCTCGAGCAATTCATTGGGAATGCCCGCTGTGCCAAAACCGCCCACCAAGATGGTGGCGCCGTCGGCAACCGGACCCACGGCTTCCTCCACGGAAGCGGCGATTTTGTTGATCATGCTTGGCTTTCGAATCGGGTTTCGTACGCAGTGCACAAGCCGGGCTGACTTGAAGCGTTGGCAAAAGGGCGCATTGTGTCACTGTCGCCGCATTCTAAGGAGGTCGACGGCCCTGCGCTCGAAATGCAGTGACACCGCCAAACGCCAGCATGACATCTAAAGTTTGACCAATTTGGGCAACCCCCAAGCCACAGCAGAGACGGCACAATGGCGCTCTGCAGCGAGGCCCCATGAACACCCCCATACGCACTTACAACCCCAACCCTTCTCGACCAGATAAGCA
>CANJUS010000217.1:0-4034 GCA_947477505.1 Comamonadaceae bacterium
ACTTCTTTTTTCTGGGCAATTTGCATGAACATCGTGATGTCGTCTTCACGCGTTTGGTGCATCATGAAGTCGCGCACCGGCGCCTCGGCCAAGGCCAGGGCTTTTTCAAACGGCATGCTCGCATTCATATAGGGCATCAAAGCATTTTGGTAAATGTTGTCAAACACTGGGGACATGATGAACAAGGTCAAAAACAAGGACAAGCCCACCAACACCATGTTGGGCGGCGTTTGACCGGTACCCAGTGCTTGGCGCAGCAGCGACAGCACAATGATGATGCGCACAAAAGAGGTCATCATCAGCAACATCGACGGCAGCAGCGTCAATGTGGTCATCAAGGCCAGCAGTTGCAGCGTCAAACTGTATTGCTGACCGCCTTTGGCACTGCTGACATTGAGCATGGGGATGCCCTGGGCCTGCGCCCAAGGGGCGAGCAGCAACAAGCCCGCCAGCAACAAAACAGAAATCAGGGTGTGTCTGCGCATGCTGCTCTCACAGGTTGGACTGCATCACCGAGCGAAAATCCATCGCTGGTGGGGTGGGGGTGGCAGCGCTGTTTGCGTTGTCTGCCTGGGGCTGCCAGGCATGCAAGGTGCTGATTTCTTGAGGGTTGACGCTGAGCAAAACCATTTGGTTTTCCACTTGCACCAACATCAGTTTGTGCTTGAGGCTCAAAGGCATGGTTTCAAGCAACTTGATTTTTCTGCCCTCGGATTTGGGGGCGAATGCGTTTTTACGACGCACCAACAACCACAACACAGCGCCCAAGGTAGCGAGCACCACAACGGCACTGAAGGCATATTGAAACCAATCTGTGGCTTGCATTTGAATGTGTCCAGGTAAAACGGTTTTGATGAATACCAAATGATTCAACTCGCATGCCAAATTTTTGACACGTCGGGTCCAGCGTTATGATCTAAGCATGAACCGTTCCAGACACCTCTTCTTGTTGGCCTGCCTGCTCTCTTGTGTGAACGCCTTTGCGCTCAACTGGACCGCCGCCGGACTGCACGATTTGGGTATTTATTACTACGATTCATCCTCTATTGAGCACCAAGGTGACAAGCACCGCGCCTGGACCATGCTCGATTACCGCGACCCGCAAAAAAACAAACAGGGCAACAGCTTCAAATCGACCCGGGCCCAAATGGAATTCGATTGCAAAGACAAGCGGGTGCGTGCCCTGACCGTGTCTTTTCACAGTGGCGCCAAACTCACCGGCGAGGTGCTGGTCAGTGAGGGCGTGTTCCAAGATTGGATGAGCGTGCCGCCCAGCACCCCCATGGCCAACATCATGAAGGCGGTGTGTGCCCACTGAGCCACGCCCGGCTTGGTGGTCTTGGCTGAGTGAAGCCTGGCATGCGGGTGGCACAGGCGGCCTGAGTTGGCATCTGCATGCCCACCACTCTCGCCACGACTGGCAGCCCACCGTTCAGGCGCTATCGGCTTTTTTGGCCCATGTGAACCCAAAGCGGCCACACTTGTTGCTTATTGGCGCCAGCGCGGGTTGGATGATGCCCACGACCTGGCTGCAACGCTTTGCACGCATTGACGCCTTTGACATCGATCCTTTGGCTGGCATGTGGTTTCGCGCACGCCATGCCCGCCACTTGCGCGCCCACGGCGTGGCCCTGCACTACCACCGCTATGACGCCATTGCCCACTTGCCCGCATTGCTGGCACAACACCCCAAAGCCTGCGTCTGGTTCGACAACCTGCTGGGGCAACTGCGCTACCGTTTTGGCGACACCGATGCCGCCCAAGAGCGCTTGCACCAACTGCACCACGACTTGCGCACCCACCCCTGGGGCAGCGTGCACGACGCTTACTCAGGCAAGGTGCAACAAAACCCCCCGCCCATCACACCCGCGCTCACACTGGCGTTTGAGCGCACCGACACCGGCGTTTTGCACGCCGCACGCCCGTTTGCGCACAGCGCTTGGGCACAACACCTGTTGGCACTCGTCGGCGCTGAGGGTGAGTGGCTGGACCACCTCACCGCCGACGTATTGCCTGTACACACCCCAGGTCAGATGATCCCCTGGGCCTTCAAACCACACCACTGGCACTGGCTGCAAGCCGGTTGGGTCACGAACGCAAGTTAAATAGCGTCAGCCCCAAGGCATCCATTTGCTTTTGATCTTGCACCCGGTTGTGTTTGCGAATCGCCTCCTGGTCGCGCTCGACCAACGACTGCATGCGCATCAAGTGCTGTTCGGCCTTGAGCAATTTGTCCTTGATCTGCTGCTGATCTCGAAACGCCAATTGCAAATCTTTGTCCACCCGCTGCACCAGCTCTTGCAGTTGCAACATGTAGTGGCGGTAACTGGTCGTCTCCACCATGGTGTGCAGCTTTTCCTGGGCCTGCATGGCACGGCGCTTGTAATCGTCATACAGGTTTTGCATGCGGGCACGGCTGACTTGCAGGTGCTCAATGCGCTTGCGCGAAGCCACCAACTCCACCCGAATGGCGTTGACGGCGTCCTCTGCTTTTTGGGCCAACAGTGGCCAGGCGGCACGTGCTTTCATGATTCCAATAACGCGCGCAACTCTGCACGCGTGCTTTCATAGTCTTGTTCGATGTGCATGTCTTGCTGCAAAAAAGCCACCATGCGGTCATGCAAGCGGATGGCATCGTCCAACTCAGGGTTGGTGCCACGCTCATAGGCCCCAACCTGAATCAAATCCAAATTTTGTTGATACAGCGTCCACATGCGCCGAAAACGGTTGGCTTGTTTCAAATCATTGGATTCGAGCAAGCTTTGCATGATCCGCGAAATTGAGCCGGTGAGGTCAATCGCAGGGTAATGCGCCGCATCTGCCAATTTGCGCGAGAGCATCACCTGTCCGTCGAGTGAAGCGCGGGCAATGTCCACGATCGGGTCAGAGGCGTCGTCTCCTTCGGCCAGCACCGTGTAAATGGCGGTGATCGAGCCCACCCCGTGGCGGCCCACACCGGCGCGTTCGATCAAATTGGGCAGCAAGGCAAACACCGAGGGTGGATAACCCTTGGCAGTGGGTGGTTCACCAATGGCCAAACCAATTTCACGCTGGGCATGGGCCACCCGCGTGAGGCTGTCAACCAACATCAGCACGTTGAGGCCTTGGTCGCGAAAGTATTCGGCAATCACATGGGTCATGTGGGTGGCCTTGAGGCGCAGCACGGGAGACACATTGGCAGGCGATGCCACCACCACCGACTTGGCCAAACCCTCTTTGCCCAGCGATTCGCTGATGAAAGCCTGAACCTCACGGCCACGCTCACCAATCAGACCAATCACCACCACATCGGCTTTGGTAAAACGCGTGAGCATGCCCAGCAAAACGCTTTTACCCACCCCAGAGCCCGCCACCAATCCAATGCGCTGTCCGCGCCCCATGGTGAGCACGCCGTTGATGGCTTTGACGCCCACGTCAAGCACCTTGTCAATGGGGCCGCGCTCCATCGGGTTGAGGGGGCGTCCGAGCAAACTCAAGGTGTCATGGCACTCGGGTGCTGGCAGGCCGTCGAGAGGCTCGCCGCGGCCGTCGATCACGCGACCCAGCAAAGCTGAGCCCAATTTCACATTCGATGAGTGACTGACCACGCGCACCACATCGCCTGGGCCCACGCCGGTGGGTTCGTTGAATGGCATCAAGAACAAAGTTTTGTCGTTAAAGCCCACCACCTCGGCCTCAACCCGGTGGCCGTGTCGGCCAATCACCTCGCAGCATGCACCCAAGGGGGCCATGATGCCGCGCGTCTCCAGTGTCAAGCCAACCAAGCGCACCAAGGTGCCACTGCGCGCGGGTTCGGGCGCACGCAATTGGGTCATGCAACGCGTCACCTCTGTGTCAAAGTCCACGATGCGACCCATCACTTCACCTGAATCATGTTGCGGATGACCGATGCCACCCGGCTTTGCTCTTGGTCCACGATCATGCGCACCACCATCAATTGGTCTTCATAGCTGTTGGCGTTTTGCAGCAGCTCTGGCGGAATGGTGGGTCTCTTTTGTTTATTCTCCAGCTTGATGCGATCGCGCATTTGCTCC
>CANJUS010000218.1:0-4032 GCA_947477505.1 Comamonadaceae bacterium
AGCCCAAAGCTGCGCCAATGTCCTCGGCCAAGGTGCGGATATAGGTGCCTTTGCTGCACTCCACCAACATGCGCACACAACGGCGGCCCTTTTGGGCAGGAACTTCTTGCAATGCCAACGAGTGAATCGTGACTGAACGCGCTTGCCGATCGACCTCAATACCTTCTCGCGCATATTCATACAAGGCTTTGCCATCCTTTTTGAGCGCACTGTGCATGGGGGGCACTTGTTGCACCTCGCCCGTGAACGCCAACGCCACCCGGGCCAAATCTTGGGCATCAAAAGTGGCATCGCTATCGCTGAGGATTTCACCTTCGGCATCGCCCGTGGTGGTGGTTTGCCCCATGAGAGCCACCGCCTCATACACTTTGTCGGCATCGAGGTGAATTTGCGAAAACTTGGTCGCCGCCCCAAAGCACAAAGGCAATACACCACTGGCCAGGGGGTCTAGCGTACCGGTGTGACCGGCTTTTTCTGCCCGCAATAAAAATTTTGCTTTTTGCAAGGCGTTGTTGCTCGACACGCCCAATGGCTTGTCCAGCAGCAGCAGCCCATGCACAGGGCGCCGCTGCACCCTGGTGCGTGGCGCGTTCATGGTCAGTCCTCTTTGGCCCGCGATGAAACCGCTTTGGCGATCAAAGCATTCATGTCGGCCGCTTTCTCGGTGGTGCGGTCATAAACAAAATGCAAGGTCGGAACGGTGTGGATGTGCAGGCGCTTGAAAAGCCCACTGCGCAAAAAACCCGCGGCTTGATTGAGGCCTTGCGTGGCCAGCTCCGAGTCACCGCCCAAGCAACTGAAGAACACCTTGGCGTGCGCGTAGTCGGGCGTGACTTCCACTGCATTGATGGTGACCATGCCAACCCGGGGGTCTTTGAGTTCACGGGCGATCAGACCCGACAGATCGCGCTGGATCTGGTCGGCCACCCGAAAACCTCGGTGCGGCAAAGATGTCTTTTTGGTTGCCAAAGGTTCAATGCGAAAGGTGTGTCAATCATCAAATCAACGTCAAAGCACACGGGCCACTTCTTTGATTTCAAAGAACTCGATTTGATCGCCCTTGGAAATGTCGTTATAGCCCTTGATGTTCAAGCCGCACTCAAAGCCCTCTTTGACCTCACGCGCGTCGTCTTTGAAGCGCTTGAGGCTTTCCAACTCGCCGGTGAAGATGACCACGTTGTCGCGCAACAAGCGCAGACGTGCACTGCGTCGCACCAAGCCCGCTGTGACCATGCAGCCGGCAATCGAGCCAATTTTGCTGACCTTGAACACTTCGCGAATTTCGGCTGTGCCCAAAATTTCTTCTTTTTTGTCTGGCGTCAACATGCCCGACATGGCCGCTTTGAGTTCGTCTACCGCGTCGTAAATGATGTTGTAGTAACGGATGTCCACGCCATTGCCTTCGGCCACTTTGCGTGCGCCGGCATCTGCACGGGTGTTGAATCCAATCACGACGGCCTTAGAAGCCACAGCCAAATTGATGTCGCTCTCGCTGATGCCACCCACGGCGGCGTACACCAATTGGACCTTGACCTCCTCGGTGGACAGTTTCAGCAGCGACGAGGACAAGGCCTCCAAAGAGCCCTGAACATCGGCCTTGACAATGATGGGCAGCATCTTGACGTCGCCAGCCGCCATGTCGGTGAACATGTTTTCCAGCTTGGCGGCTTGCTGCTTGGCCAACTTGGTGTTGCGGAATTTGCCCGCCCGGTAAGTGGCGATTTCACGTGCACGGCGCTCATCGGCCATGACCATGAATTCGTCGCCAGCTTGGGGCACCTCGGTGAGACCTTGGATTTCCACGGGGATGGATGGACCTGCCGATTTGATCGACTTGCCGTTTTCATCCAGCATCGCACGGACACGGCCAAAGGTTTGACCAGCCAAGACCACATCGCCCACATTCAAGGTACCAGACTGCACCAAGATGGTGGCCACTGGACCACGTCCTTTGTCCAGCTTCGCTTCGATGACCAAGCCTTTGGCCATGGCATCGATGGGGGCTTTGAGCTCCAACACCTCGGCTTGCAGCAGCACTTGTTCAAGCAATTGGTCGATGCCATCACCCGTCTTGGCCGAAACCGAGACAAAGGGCGAATCGCCACCAAACTCCTCTGGCACCACTTCTTCACTGACCAGTTCACCTTTGACGCGATCTGGATTGGCGTCGGGCTTGTCCATTTTGTTGAGTGCCACCACGATGGGCACACCAGCTGCTTTCGCGTGTTTGATGGCCTCACGGGTTTGGGGCATGACACCATCATCGGCGGCCACAACCAAGATCACAATATCAGTGGCTTGGGCACCACGGGCACGCATGGCCGTGAAGGCCTCGTGACCAGGGGTGTCCAAAAATGAGATCATGCCGCGCGGTGTTTGCACGTGATAGGCACCAATGTGCTGGGTGATACCACCGGCTTCACCGGCAGCCACTCGGGTTTGGCGAATTCGGTCGAGCAACGACGTTTTTCCGTGATCGACGTGGCCCATGACCGTGACCACAGGGGCACGCGGCAAGGATTCGGCATGGGTGGCCAAATCTTCCTCATCGGTGAAGGCCTCCGGGTCGTCCAAGGCCGCAACAATGGCTTTGTGGCCCATCTCTTCGACCACGATCATGGCGGTGTCTTGGTCCAGCGGCTGGTTGATGGTGACCATCTGACCCAGTTTCATCAATTGCTTGATGACCTCTGAAGCCTTGATCGCCATCTTGTGCGCCAACTCGGCCACCGTGATGGTCTCGGGCACATGAACCTCAATGATGCGCTGCTCGACGGGCGCGCTGACTTGGGGTTGATCATCGCGGTCACGGTCGCGGTTGCGCGCGCGCGGACCACCACGCCAACTGTTGCGTCCCACGCCGGTGTTGTTGTCACCACGGGTTTTGATTTCTTTTTTCTTGCTTTGGTCGTCGGCCCAACTCGAAGACAGTTTGGCGCTCTTGAGTTCTTTTTGACCTTCTTTGGGTGCAGTGCCATCGGCTCCCGCAGGCTTGGCAACCGCTGGTTTGACCGTGCCCACGGCAGGTTTGTGCAAAGTTCCTTTTTTGGTCCCAGGTACTTCGGCGGCCTTGGGCTCTTCTGGTTTTTTTGCCACCAAAACGCGCTTGGGCGCATTCATCATGGTGCGAATGGCTTCGGCCTCTGCCAAAGCCTTGCTGCGGCGTTCATCGCTGGCTTTGCTCGCCTCTAATGCGGTATGGGCGGTTTGTTCAGCCTGTTCGGCTGCGGTCAATGCAACGGGCGGGGGAGGCAGCTCTTCGACTGGGGGAACGACCTCAGCTGCGGGCGGCTCCATTTCTGCCTGCTTGGCGGCCATGGCCTTGGCATCAGCGGCTTCGCGCTCTTGTCGCTTGGCCAATATTTCAGCTTCTTGGCGGCGGATCAACTCGGCTTGGCGCTGTGCATCAACTTCACGGCGCTTGAGTTCCGCCTCGTCAATGACAGCCACGGGTGCGGCAACAGGTTCAGGAGCGACCACCACCGGAGAGGCGACTTCAGGCGTTTCTGGGCCATCATCGCGCTTGATGAAAGTGCGCTTTTTGCGCACTTCTACTTGAATGGTGCGGGCTTTGCCGGTGGCATCGGCTTGCTTGATTTCGCTGGTGGATTTTTTGACCAAAGTGATTTTTTTGCGCTCAGCCGGCTCACTGCCATGGCTGGCCTTGAGGTAATTCAATAGTTTTTGCTTGTCACCATCGGACAAATCGTCGTTGGGTGCGGATTTTTCAACACCGGCCAAGCGCAATTGCTCGACCAAAGTGCTGGTGGACTTTTTGAGTTCTTTGGCAAACTCTGCAACCGTCGTACTGGACATTTGTGGTATTCCTCTCCATGACCATTACTCTTGACCTGCGAACCAATGTTCGCGTGCCTTCAGGATCAGGGCCTTGGCCTCCTCCTCGGGTTGGCCGGTGATGGCGGTCAGCTCATCCACGGCCAGGTCTGCCAATTCGTCTCGGGTGTTGACACCGTTCTGCGCCAAGGTGGCGATCAGTTCTGCATCAAGCCCTTCAAGATCACGCAAATCTTG
>CANJUS010000219.1:0-4024 GCA_947477505.1 Comamonadaceae bacterium
ACCTGGTTCCAAGCGCCTTGAGCTACCGGGTGCGCCAGATGGAGGAGGCGCTCGATGTGCTGCTCTTCACGCGCGCCTCGCGCCAAGCCAAACTGACCGCGGCTGGGCGCGAGTTGCTCAACGAAGGGCAGCGTCTGTTGGCCGAAATGGACAGCATTGCCCGCCGTGTGAAACGGGTGGCCACCGGTTGGGAGAGCCAATTCACGGTGGCTTACGACAGCATCATCGACCCCGCCGTGGTGATGGACTTGTGCACGGCGTTTTACGCCGACGACCCGCCCACGCGGCTGCGTTTGCGCCACGAAACATTGAGTGGGACGCTCTACAGCCTGAGCGCTGGCCAAGCCGACCTGGCCATTGGGGTGGACATGCAAATGAGCCCCACCATGGGGTTGCGCTTCGCAGAGTTGGGCGCCATGGTGCCGTTTGTGTTTGCCGTGTCCCCCCAACACCCATTGGCCAGCGCCCCCAAGCCTTTGAGTGACGCCAGCATTCAGTCACACCGGGCCGTGGCGGTGGCCGACTCTGTGCCGCAAGGGCAAGGCATCACCATCGGCTTGCTGGCCGGCCAAGATGTGTTCACTGTGCCCTCCATGGCGCTCAAGCTCGAGGCCCAACTGCGTGGCCTGGGTGCAGGCTATTTGCCGCAAACCCTGGCCCAGCCCTGCATCGATGCGGGGCAGCTGATCGAATGTGCCGTTCAACGCCCCGAGCACAGCGGCAACATCGGTTACGCCTGGCGCGAAGCCCCGGGGGATGCGGCCGAGGTGGCCAACAAACGCGCTTTGCAGTGGTGGCTGCAGGCCTTGTCCAAACCCCACACGCGAAGGGCTTTGTTGGGGCAATCGAGCAGACCCAAGCGGGCGCCATCGGTGTAGAGTCGGGCCATGGCAACACAACACATCGCAATCGTTGGCGCGGGCATGGCAGGCATCACCGCTGCCCGCACCTTGGTGCAAGCCGGGCACCGGGTGATGGTATTTGACAAAAGCACCGGCGCAGGTGGCCGCATGGCCACGCGGCGCACAGCCTTTGGCGGCTTTGACCACGGGGCGCAGTACTTCACCGTGCGCGACCCCCGCATGGCCTTGGCTTTGCAAAGCGTGCCCGACAGCCTGACCCATTGCCGTCCCTGGAGCGCCAACGCCGTGCGTGTGCTCGACCCCTCTGGCCGGTTGGTGGAAGCGGCTCGACCCGGCCCCGAAGCCCATTGGGTGGGTGTGCCCGGCATGAGCGCGCTGGTCAAGCACTGGGCCCAGCCCTTGGCCGACGCTGGCCAATTGCAACTGGGGCACACCGTGCAATCTGTGCAAGCCGACCCGCGCAAAGCCAGCCAATGGTCTCTGCATGGCGTGGACACCGACGCGCGCCCCTGGCACCAAGGCGGCTTTGACAGCGTGTTGCTGGCCATGCCAGCCCCCCAATGCGCTCAACTGCTGCAAGCCAGCCCAGGTCGCGCTGCAGCCAGTGGTTTGATCGCGCCCACCTTGGCGGTACAAACCGCCCCCTGCTGGACCTTGATGCTGGCCTTTCCCCAGGCCAGCCAACCGGGGTTGACGCACTTGGGCCCGCAGTGGAACGCCGCGCGCAGCACACACCACCGCATTGCATGGCTGGCGCGCGAGTCGTCCAAACCCGGTCGCAGCAGCATCGAGCGCTGGACGGTGCAAGCCAGCGCCGAATGGTCCACCGAGCACCTCAACGACGACGCCGAGCGGGTACAGCTCAAACTGCAACGCGCCTTTGCCGAGTTGACCGGCATCCACACCGGGCCCAGCCACGCCCAAGCCCATTTGTGGCGTTACGCCAAGACCACCCACCCCTTGGGCCAGCCCTACCAGTGGGACAGCTCCACCGGATTGGGCACCTGTGGCGACTGGCACCTGGGGCACCGGGTGGAAGACGCGTTTGTCTCTGGCCTCGAACTGGGGCTGCGCCTGTGCGGTAAATGATGCCCTACCGGGGTCGGTTTGCACCCTCGCCCACCGGCCCCTTGCACGCGGGCTCCTTGGTGGCGGCCCTGGCCAGTTGGCTCGATGCCAAAGCACACCATGGCCAATGGTGGGTGCGCATAGAAGACACCGACGGCCCGCGCTGCCCCAGCGGCACAGACCGCTTGATCTTGCAGCAACTCGACCAGTGCCACTTGCACCCCGATGCACCTGTGCAATGGCAATCGCAGCGAACCGCTTTGTACGAATCAGCCTTGGAGGGCTTGCGCCAAAGCGGCCATGCGTACCCGTGCGTTTGCTCGCGCAAAGACATCGCCCAGGCCTTGACCGCCCAGGGTTGGTCGGCCCAGCGCCATGCCAGCGCCCCCTACCCTGGCACCTGTCGCCACCAACCCCCGTCGGTCGAGCACATAAACGCCCTGCCCCACGCCTGGCGATTTGTTGTGCCCGGCGGCGTGTGGCATTGGCAAGACCGCAGGCTGGGCGCGCAATCACAAGAGCTGGCACACAGCGTGGGCGATGTGGTGCTGTGCCGCGCCGATGGCCTGTGGGCGTATCAACTCGCGGTGGTGGTCGACGACGCCGATCAAGGCATCACCCATGTGGTGCGCGGCGAAGATCTGGCCGACAACACGCCACGACAAATGGCCTTGCAGCAAGCCCTTGAATTGCCCACGCCCATTTATTTACACACCCCCCTGGTGCATGGCCTGGATGGCGAAAAACTCTCCAAGCAAAACGGCGCCCAGGCCCTGGACACCCGCGACCCTTTGGCATCTTTGCAGTCCGCTGCCACGGTGTTGGGCTTGTCGGCGCACGCCGGGCCGGTGCCCCAGGCCTTGGGGTTTTGGGTCCAACAGTGGGCTGCACAACATGGCCCGAATGCCAGCACCCAGGTGGCACCGTAAGAGGTTGTGGGGGCCATGCGTCTAAATTCCACAAACTCCTGAAAGCCTGACCATGACACACCCCCTCCGCCAATGGATGGCCCTGACCGCCTTGTGCGCATCGATGGCCACGGCCGCCTTGGCCGCCTTGCCCGAGCCCCCTGACCCGCGTGAAGTCGCCGCCATGCCCTTTGATCAACGCCTGGCCCACAGCCGCCAACTGCGCGAAGACATGGCCAAGGCCACGCCTGAAGAGCGGCGCGCTTTCCGCGAAAAAATGCACGAAAAAATGCACGCTTTGCCACCGGCCGAGCGCCAAGCCCTGCATGAAAAAATGCGCGCCGAGTGGGACGGCCTGAGCGAGGCGCAAAAACGCCAACTCAAAGATGAGCGCAAAGCCATGATGGGCACCATCACCCCGCTAGAGCGCGCCCAAATGCGCGAAGAGCGGCGCAAAGCATTTGAAAAAATGACCCCCGAGGAACGCAAAAAATGGCGCGATGACATGCACCAATCGCACCATGACCATGGCGATCATCCAGGCATGGGACATGGCATGGGCCACGGATTTGGCCCCGGCATGATGCCAGGCATGGGGCCCCGTGGATCGGCCCGCGCACCTGATGCGGGCTGAGTTGAGCCCCTGGCTGGCCAAGCTGGCCAGGCCCGGCAAAACGGCTGAGCTCGATTTGCTGGCTGCAGCGCGGGGGGGCGACCCCCGCGCTGCGCGCCAGTTGGTGGCGTCGTTGAGTGCGGCCGCGCACAGTCTGGCCTGGCGCATGCTTGGCAACACGGCCGACGCCCAAGACGTGGTGCAAGAAGGCTTCATCAAACTGCTGCACAGCCCGTTTCGCGGTGAGTCCAAGCTCTCGACCTACTTCCACACCTTGATTGCCCGCTTGTGCCTGGACCGCTTGCGCAGCCCTGCCCGCACCCATGGGGCTTTGGACGAAGCCGACCTCACCGAAGACCCCGGTCCCAACCCCGAACAAACGCTGGCACTGAACCAAACCGCTGACCAAGTGCAGCAAGCCTTGATGCGTCTGCAACCGCGCCAGCGCCTGGCCCTGAACCTGTGGGCCCACCACGATGCCAGCGTGGCCGACATTGCCCACACCCTGGACATTCAAACCAACGCCGCCCACCAGTTGCTGCACCGCGCCAAAATCAACCTCCAACACCACC
>CANJUS010000220.1:0-3998 GCA_947477505.1 Comamonadaceae bacterium
CTTTACGCAAATCAATTTGCTCGCCACAAACCGTCGCCTGCCCTGGTTTGATCAAACGATTTTCTAAATAAGTATTGCGCAAATACCATGAGAACATGGGTCCTGGCAAATTGGTGGAATCGCTGTTCCAGTAAAGCAAGTCAAATGGGGGCGGGGTTTCACCTTTGAGGTAATTTTTCACCACGTAATTCCACACCAGATCGTTGGGCCGCAAAAAACTAAAAGTGGTCGCCATGTCGCGCCCGGGCATCAACCCGCCATTGGCAAACTGCATTTCCCGGAATTTGACAAAATTTTCATCAATAAAGACATCCAAAACCCCGGTCTCTTTGAAGTCAATCAGGGTGGTCAGCAAAGTGGCGCTGGCCACCGGCTTTTCGCCTCGAGCGGCAAGCACGGCAAGGGCGGTGGTTAATATGGTTCCGCCCACACAAAAGCCCAATGCATTGATTTGCGGTACTTTGGCAATGTCTTGCACCACCTTGATGGCTTCGATTGCGCCTTGTTCGATGTAGTCATCCCAAGTCACTTGAGCATGGCTGTTGTCAGGATTGCGCCAACTGACCACAAAAGTGCGATGACCCTGGGAAACCACATATCGAATGAAGGAGTTCTCGGGCTGCAAATCCAAAATATAAAACTTATTGATGCATGGAGGTACCAGCAAAAATGGCTTTTGATGAACCTTCGGGGTCAGGGGTTTGTATTCGATGAGTTGAAATAAATCGTTCTCAAACACCACATGACCTTGGGTGGTGGCGACGTTCTTACCAACTTCAAACAGGCTCTCGTCGGTCATGGACACATGGCCTTGGCGCAAGTCATGCAACAAGTTTTGCACGCCTTTGGCAATGCTTTCGCCCTTGGTCTCTATCGCCTTTTGCTGCGCTTCGGCATTGAGCAACAACGAGTTGCTGGGCGCGCTGGCAGCACTCCACTGCTCGACTGCAAAGCGAATGCGTTCACGGGTCTTGGGGTCGGCTTGGACCGCGTTGGCCAATCCCATCAGGGTTCGGGTATTGAGCAGGTACAAGGCGGCAGAAAATGCTGCCATGGGATTGTGGGACCATGCGGCATCTGCAAAACGCCGATCTTTGAGCACCGGGTTATGGTTCAAGCCCTGATTCCACAACTCAGTGGCTTGTTTCAAATAGTCTTGTTGAAGAGACTCTAGTTTTTCTGGGTCTATGCCCAAGCCGCCCTGAGAGGTGGATGACCCCAATTGCTGAAAGCTGGCCAGCGCCTGACGCCAACCTTGGCTCAGGCTATTTTGAAAAGCATCTGCTGAATTGACCCCATCAGCGGCATTTTGCTGGCCCATGTCCTTGTCTCCTCGGCTCAATCTGTGTTGTTTTCGGCCCTACACTGCAAGGTGTCGCCGCAATGATGAGCAGTATCCCAGTTTCTACCTTCGTGACCCTGACAGCACCCCGTTTTAGAGTAAGCACCCCATGTATCTGGTCGCCACCGCCTGGTTGTACGTCACCTTGATGATGGCTGTGGCCGAGGCCACCCATGCTCAAGGCAGTTTGTTGGGTGCCCTGATCACTTTCGTGATGTATGGGGTTGCCCCCTTGGCCTTGGTGCTGTATTTGTGGGGCACGCCGCACCGATGGCGTGCCTTGAAAAAACAGGCAGCGCTGGACACGCCCTCTGAAACCGAACCCCTATCAAATCCGATGACCACGCCAAATACAAGCCGCGAATCGCCCGCTGATGCGGTCTCTTCGGTGGGAAAAAAATAAATCCGGCCGACTGACCGTGCACCAAGGATTGGTGCTGTCATTGCCAGCCACTTTCACCACGCCCATCGCCTGCAATCGCTGTCGGGCCAACGCCGCCAAGTCCGCCCACCATTGCCCCAGGCGAGGCCCAGGCGCAAAGGCCTGGGCTGCCAAGGGCTGTTGATCGCAAAACGCCTGCCTGACTTCATCACCCACCTCAAAGGCACCCGGCCCAATGCACGGACCCAGCCACACTTGAAGCTGATGAGGGCGGCAAGATGCGCGCGCGCAAATGGCCTTCACAGCCACTTCCAAGGCGCCCGTGCCAGACTCCCCGGCCAAACCACGCCAACCCGCATGGGCTGCCGCCACCCATTGGCCGGATGGCTCTGCCAATAACACCGGCAGGCAATCGGCCACCATGATGGTGCATGCCAAATTCGAGTATTGGGTAATGCAAACATCGGCAGCCACAGAATTGGGTGTTTGTGGGGTCAACTCCAGCACATCCCAACCATGTACTTGCTGCATAAACACAGGCTTGACCCCAATGGAATCGCTCAGCAATACTCGGTTGGTCTGCACACTGGCTTGA
Source organism: Comamonadaceae bacterium (assembly GCA_947477505.1). Lineage (GTDB taxonomy): Bacteria > Pseudomonadota > Gammaproteobacteria > Burkholderiales > Burkholderiaceae_C > Limnohabitans. The sequence goes on from CANJUS010000220.1 coordinate 2,320, forward strand.
TCGTCCAGCACATGGTCACCCAAGTTCAAGCTGTCATAGGGGGGAAGTGAAACGCCGCCGTTGCGCAAGCTGCAAAAGGCCTGAACCCCGTTTGGCCATGCCACGTCAGGCGTCAGGCCTTTGATGCGAAGAGTTTGAGCCATGCGAATTGGGGGGCTTTCAAATCTAAAAGGTCATCAATGAAGGCTTAATTTTGCGTCAACGATGCTGCAATGTGAGCCGCGCTATCGTTTGTGCATGTTAAACCGCATCAAGCAATCAACCTTGAGTCATGGCACACTGTCGTAATGGCCTCACCAATGCGGATAAATTCCACGCGGTGCGGCTACCATCAGCCTCATCACCGTTGAAAGGACACCATGTCTTATGTCTTTGCTGCACCGGCCACCGTGTCGGTGCCAATTTTGGGTCAGCCTGAACAGTTCCCTGTTCACCGCATTTACTGCGTTGGCCGCAATTACGAAGAGCACGCCAAAGAGATGGGCTACACCGGACGTGAACCGCCTTTTTTCTTTTTGAAACCTGCCGATGCATTGGTGGTGGTCCACGATGGGGCCACTGGCCACATTCCTTATCCCAGTATGACGGCCAATTTCCACCACGAGATCGAGTTGGTTGTGGCCATTGGCAAGGGAGGGCGCAACATCAAAGCGGCCGATGCCATGGGGCATGTGTTTGGTTATGCGGTTGGCTTGGACATGACCCGACGAGATCTGCAAAATGACATGAAAAAGCAAGGTCGCCCTTGGTGCATTGGCAAAGCTTTTGATCACAGTGCCCCCATTGGTCCCATTGTTCGCGCGGAAAAAGTCTCCGGCATCGAGGCCGCAGCCATCTCCGTGACGGTCAATGGACAACCACGACAAGCCAGCCACGTCAGCAAGCTGATCTGGAACATCGCTGAAACCATTGAGCACTTGTCGGCGGCCTGGGAACTGCAGCCTGGCGACCTCATTTACAGCGGCACACCAGAGGGCGTGGCTTCTGTGAAAAGTGGCGACACCATGGTCGGGCAAGTAGCGGGCTTGCCCACACTGACAGTTCAGGTTGACTGAACTGAACTTGACCACAAGCGGACAGACTATTTTGCTGCGCACCAGTTTCAAGCATTGCAAAAACTGTGGGGCATCGGTTGTGTTGCGCATCCCTGACGATGGCGACACCCGCACGCGTGCAGTGTGCCCCCAATGTCACACCATCCATTACGAAAACCCGCTGAATGTGGTGGGCACCATCCCTGTTTACGGCGAATTGGTCTTGCTGTGCAAGCGCAATATTGAACCCCGCCTTGGCAAATGGACCCTGCCTGCGGGGTTCATGGAGTTGGGCGAAACCTTGGCCGATGGCGCTGCCCGCGAAACGGATGAGGAGGCTGGCGCACGTTTCGTGATGCAAGATCTTTTCAGTGTGATCAATGTCGTCCGCGTAGGACAGGTTCATTTCTTTTTTCGAGCCGAATTGACCTCTGACCTGTTCAACCCAGGGCACGAAACCATGGAGGCCAAGCTATTTGCCGAGCATGAAATCCCCTGGGATGAACTTGCATTCAAAACCGTGAAGGAAACCTTGCGGTGCTTTTTTGCCGACCGCGCACAAGGTGAGTTTGGCTTGCACCAACTGGACATCCACTGACGTTTGGTGACAGGCTCAGGCCTTATCAGGCTCTTGATGCCCGCCAA
>CANJUS010000221.1:0-3980 GCA_947477505.1 Comamonadaceae bacterium
ACTTTGACCGGGGCCAACTGCTCTTGGGCATTGGCCAGGGTGATCGAGGCCACCAGCATGCATGCCAGGGCCTGAAGGGATTTTTCCATTTTGATTCCAACTTATTTTTTGATTCACCAACGGCTTGGCCGTTCAATGCGCTCAATGCGCATGTGCTGGCGTGGCTGTGGGTGTGTCTTTGGGTTGTTGCACCACCACCTTGACCTCGACTTCGCCGGCCTGCTCAAAGCGCAGCCACAGCGAGAAGCGGTCGCCCACGGCCAAGGGGCGTGGCAAACCGGTGAGGGTCAAGGTGTGCCCTTGCGGGCTGTTGTGGCGCATGGGCACATCGGCGTGGGCCGGTATGTCAATCGCAGCGACGGTGGTTTTGCGCACCGCGCCTTGAATGTTGTCGATGTGTTGCCAAGCCGTGCCCGTGGTCAAGGGGGTGCGCGCCGACAACAGTTTGTCGGTGCGGTGACCGCGGTTGTTCAAAGCACGGAAATACACCTGGGCGCTGAGTTCTCCTGGCTTGCTGGGTGTGGCATAGGGGTGGTCGATGCGCACTTCCCCGGCGTCAAAGCCATGGGCATGAGCGGCCACACAAGCGCCAATCGCACCCGCCATCAAGCCCCAGCGCAGGGCACGCCAAGCACCCGATGCCTTGAAAAAAAGTCCAGAAAATACCATGGTCCACCTCGATGCATTGACAACACGGGCGTGGGCAGGGCAAACAAAGCATGCACCACGCAGACCAAGTGCCAAGGACTGGCACTTGGTCAGTTCACAGGGTCAAAGCAGGGTGGGAGGGGCGCGGGCCAAGCCAGGCGACCACTGCACCGATGGCAGAAGACGACTGACAGCTTGCAACTCGGGCAAGGCCGAGGTCAGGGGTGCCCATGCAGGAAGCTTGGGCGTGGGCAGGTCACATGCCAGTTGGGCATGCAGCACACAAAAAGCACATGTGGGGTTGGCCGCGTTGGCAGGCGCCTCGCTGCCTGCGTCCAAGCTGGCCACCGACTTCATGCCGGTGCTGGTACAAACCATGGCCATGTCGCCCATGGACGGGTTGGGCGACACCACGGCTTGCGACAAAGCCGGGGCAATGGCAGCGAACAGCAGCGCGGCACTGGCCATCCAGTTCCACAGCTTGAGTCGTTTGGCCCAGGTATTCATCGTGGAGAGATTCTAATCACACAGCCCATTCAACCCATCGTCAACCAAAATCGGGCGCGCGCCGCTGGCGCAGCGAAGCCACGCCTTCGTGCACATCAGGGCCAGCAAAGCCCATGAACTCCAGCGCCAGAGAGGTATCAAAGGTGGGCCCGGCTTGGCGCAACCAGTTGTTGAGGGCATATTTGGTCCACCGGATCGCACTTTGGCTGCCGTTGGCCAATTTATCGGCCACCTCATAGGCTTTGTCCAACAAGTCTTTGTCATCCACACACAAAGAAACCAGGCCAATGCGCTCGGCCTCTTCGCCGCTGAGCGGTTCGCACAGCATCAAGTGGTACTTGGATTTGGCCATGCCGCACAACAGCGGCCAAATGATGGCCGCGTGATCACCAGCCGCCACGCCCAATCGGGTGTGGCCATCGACAATCTTGGCGCTTTTGGCGGCAATTGAAATATCGGCCAATAAACCGGCCACCAAGCCAGCACCCACTGCAGGGCCGTGCATGGCGCTGACAATGGGCTTGTCACAGTTGATGATGTTGTAAACCAAGTCACGCGCTTCGCGCCAGACCCGCGAGCGACCTTCAAAGTCTTGCGCCATGTCGTGCACCAAGGCCAGGTCACCACCGCCTGAAAACCCCAGGCCTTCGCCGCGCAGCACCACGCAGCGCACACTGTCGTCTTTGCCCACATCGCGCCAAATTTCAGAAAGCTCCTCATGCCCAGCGTGGCCCGCTGTGGGCAGCTTGCCATTGGCCCCGGCCTTCATTTGGACGTCAAGCACACTGTCAGCGGGGCCGCGACGGCTGATGTTGAAGGTGGCGTAAGCGCTGTAATCGATGGGTTTCATGCGGCCCTCTGGGGTGTTTGATGTGAAAGGAATTGTGCCCGCAGCACCATGGGGCATGGCTTTTGTTGACCAAGGTCAATGCGTTTGCATGCGGGCAGGTGCATCATAAAACCATTGAAACCTTTAGGAATACGCATGGACACCACGGCTGCACAGCCTTATTTGGAACAGCTGATGAACCAACGCGAACAACTGCTGGCACAAATGGCCGAACAACGCGGTGGCAAAGTCGGTCGCGCCGAGCAGGCCAGCGCGCACTTTGACAACAGCCAAGATGACAGCGCTCAAATAAGCACTGAGCGCGAGATCGAGTTTGCGCTCAACGAACACGAACTCGCTGAACTGCAGGCCATTGAAGATGCTTTGAAGCGCATCCATGAGGGGGTTTACGGCCTTTGCCTGGAATGTGGGGTATCCATCGCACCGCAACGGTTGCACGCGGCACCTCAAGCATTGCGCTGCCTTGCCTGCCAAAGCACGTTTGAAAAACACCACCCCACCTGAATTGCCCAAAGGAAAACCATGTCTACATTTCATGCCGTCGTCTGGATGGACCACAACGCAGCACACGTGCTGATGTTTGACCGTGAACACGTGCAGGCCGAACGCATCAAGTCACGCAACACGCACAGCCACCAAGGCAAGCATGCCGACAGCAAATCGTTCTTTGGCGACATCAGCCAGGGCTTAGCGGGGGTGCACGAGGTGTTGTTGACCGGCCCGGGGACGGCCCGCACCGAGTTCCGCACTTGGTGCGAAGAGCATGCCAAGGGGTGCGCCCACGCCATCATTGACAGCGTGGCCAGCGACCACCCCACAGACCCGCAATTGGTGGCAATGGGGCGTCAGTATTTTTTGAAGTTCGACAAGATGTCCAACGACCCTAGCCAGCGTTGAGGGGGGCGACGCGCTGGTCGATGGCGCCAAAAACGCTTTGGCCATCTTTGCCCTTCATTTCAATGCGCACGGTGTCGCCGAACTTCATGAAGTCGGTGTTGGGCTGACCATCCAAGATGGTTTCAATGGCGCGCTTTTCAGCGATGCAGCTGTAGCCTTTGGGCCAGTCTTTTTTGCCATCGCGCTCGATGGCCTTGTTGCTTACCGTGCCACTGCCCACAATGCTACCCGCCCGCACGTTGCGGGTTTTGCACATGTGGGCGATGAGCTGACCAAAGTGAAATGTCATCTCTGGTCCGGCCTCGCACATGCCCACCTTGCGCCCGTTCCAACTCACCTGCATGCTCAGGTGAACACGGCCACCCGTCCATGCGTCGCCCAACTCATCCACGGTGACAGCCACCGGGCTGAATGCCGTGGCTGGTTTGCCTTGGAAAAAGCCAAAGCCCTTGGCCAGCTCATCGGGGATGAGGTGGCGCAATGACACATCGTTGACCAGCATCACCAAGCGCACGCCATCCAAGGCTTGCTCGGGCTTGGCTTGCATGGGCACGTCGCCGGTAATGACGGCCACCTCGGCTTCAAAGTCAATGCCATAAGCTTCGCTGGGGCACACCACATCGTCACAAGGACCCATGAAGTCATCACTGCCCCCTTGGTACATCAAAGGCTCGGTGTAATAGTTCTCCGGCACGGAGCTGTTTCTAGCGGCGCGCACCAATTCGACATGGTTCATGTAGGCCGACCCATCGGCCCACTGGTGGGCGCGTGGCAAAGGGGCCATGCACATGCGCGGGTCAAAGGCAAAAGCGTGACGCGCTTTGCCGTGGTTGAGGTCGTGTGAGAGGTCTTGCAACTGCGGCAACATGAAGTTCCAGTCGTCCAAAACCTGCTGCATGCGGTCGGCGATGCCGGTTGCATAATGCGCCGTTGTCAGGTCACGGGAGACCACCACCAGTTGTCCATCGCGCGATCCGTCTTTGTAGGTGGCCAGTTTCATGGTGCTTCCGATATGGGGAGGGGTCAAGTGCCGAGCGCTTGGCGCCGGAGGTGTGTTGCTCGAAAATTTTACAGGACG
>CANJUS010000222.1:0-3959 GCA_947477505.1 Comamonadaceae bacterium
AACGGCAGATGGCCACATGAATATCGGTGCTTACGGTGAAGACATTTGGATTCGTCTTTGCAATGTCATAGAAAGGCCTGACCTATTGAATGATGACAGGTTCACAACTGACCCACTGCGCGTGCGCCATAAAGCCGCCCTCAACGAAACACTTAAAACCACTTTCCAGCAGAAAAAAACTCAACAATGGATCGACATTTTGAATCAGGCAGGTGTTCCGTGCGGGCCCATCTACAAGATGGATGAAGTATTTGCAGACCCCCAGGTTCAGCATTTAAAAGCGGCGCAAACCGTCACCCATCCCCAATACGGTGACCTTAAGTTGGTCAACCAAGCCGTCACCTTGTCGAGAACCCCTGCATCTTTGAATTCTGCGACACCAGCCCTTGGGCAGCACACCACAGAAGTGCTGCTTGGTGTGGGCTTCACCCATGCGCAGATCGATGAATTCCGTGAAAAAAATGTTGTTTAAGCCCACAAATGCAGTCCAAGGACGCCTATTGAACTGCGATCAGACGCCCAGTCCCAACGGGTCGCTGATGTAGACTGATTTATACCCAACCCAGGAGAAGCAGATGAGTGCACCAGTGTATGTTTTAGGAGGCTACCAGACTGACTTTGCGACAGTATGGTCTCGTCAGGGAAAAGATATATCTGACATGGTGAGTGAGGCCACCATGGGGGCTTTGAACGCCAGTGACCTGGATCCGAAAGCGATTGAAAGCATCCATGTGGGCAATGCCTTTGCTGAGTTGCAACGCAACCAGGCTCATTTGGGGGCGATGGTGTCACAAGTGGTCCCCGAACTTTGGGGTGTTCCAGCCATGCGACATGAGGGGGCTTGTGCGTCTTCCTCGTTGGCGATACTTTCCGCCATGGCTGAAATTGAGTCGGGGCGATATGACTGTGTGCTGGTCCTAGGCGTGGAGGAGTTCAAAAACACAACGGGCAACGTCGCATCGGTCAATCAAAATGCAGCATCGTGGCAAGGTCATGAAGACATTGACTGCACCTTCATGTGGCCTGCAGCCTTTGGTTTGGTAGCGCAGGAATATGAAAAACGTTATGGGTTGGACCGAAAGTACCTCAACCGGATTGCACAAATAAATTATGCCAATGCCAAGCGCAATCCGTTGGCGCAAACCCGAAAATGGCAGTTTGATGATCTCAGTTTTACCGACGATGATCAGGCCAATCCCGTGATCGAACCTGGTACCCGACGGCAAGACTGCGGTCAAATCACTGATGGTGCTTGCGCTGTTATCTTGGCCTCGGCCAGATTTGCTCAGGCACATTCACTCAAGCAAGCCACTGGCCATTTGGCACGAATTTCAGGGTGGGGGCACCGCACAGCGCCACTCAAACTTTTGGACAAGTTAGAGCATAGCCAGGGACAGCAATTTGTATTCCCACATGTCAGAGAAACTATTGTGGATACTTGGCGGCGCGCAGGCATCTCAGGGGTTAATGATCTTTCTGGCATTGAGACCCATGATTGCTTTACAACTACCGAATATATGGCCATCGATCATTTCGGCATGACCGCTCCGGGCCAAAGTTGGCAGGCTGTTGAGGAGGGGTGGATAGAGCCAGACGGGCGTTGTCCGGTCAATGTAAGTGGGGGGTTGATTGGATGTGGTCACCCAGTGGGGGCAACCGGCTCCCGGATGCTGTTTGATGCTGCTCGCCAAGTCACGGGCCAAGCAGGTGATTGTCAAATCGAGGGTGCCAAGCGGTTGCAGACACTCAACATCGGTGGTTCTTGCGCCACAGTTGTCAGTTTTGTTGTGGAGTGCGAAGCTTGAGCGAGGGGCTCTTCACCTAGACTGGCAACCCAGATGGCAGTGGATGGGTTTATCCTTGACGGCCCATGTCCAAAACCATCGCCGTTTTCCTGCACCACCCCACTTGCTCAACCGATTCGGTCAATGGGGTGATGGCGGCTTTGTCGCCCCTGGCCCGCATCAAACTGTTCACCAAGCAAAAAGTTTTGGATGGATTTTTCGACGATGTGGATCTGGTGGTTTTCCCGGGTGGAGATGGGGAGGCCACGGCGTTTCGCAGCGTGCTCAAACCCAATTTGCCCGAAGTGCGCGCCTTTATGCAACGGGGGGGCAAGTACCTGGGCATTTGCATGGGGGCTTATTGGGCGGACGCCCATTACTTTGGTTTTTTGCGTGGCACCCGTGCTGTGCAATACATCAAGCGCCCCAAGGCCGAGATCCGATCCTCTTATGGCACCACGGCCACTGTCCAATGGCGCGGCCAACCACAGCGCATGTATTTTTACGATGGCCCCACATTTTTGGGCGGCCAGTTTGAGACCGTGGCCAGTTACGCCAACGGCGACCCCATGGCCATTGTGCAAGGCTCGGTGGGTTTGGTGGGCTGTCACTTAGAAAGTCAGGCCCACTGGTACACCAAAAAAGTCATGCAAGCCCAATGGCACCACAACGCACACCACCCCATGCTGTGGCAATTTGTGGCGGACTATTTGTTGCAGCGGAGACAAATACCTTTGTTCTGAACCAAGCGACATGTCAAAAGGGGCATGGCATCCGGTCCTAAGTGCCTGTGATTTTGTGAAGCAGCGGCGTCAATGGCGCGGGGATCGCGTCTCCCCGCCAGGCGACGTGTTGATCAGGACGAATGAGCGCAAACCGCGCTTGATAAAGGTCTTGCAAAGCCATGGCCGGGGGACATGCCACTGTGAGGGGTATACCCAAGGCATGGGCATGTTCAACCAGGGCGTGCACCGCATCGTGCTTTCCACCATCTGTGACCAACAGGGTGAAGCCTTTTCCAAAGTGGTCGTACAGCGAACTGCCGTCATGCAACCAAGCGTGTGGCGCTAAGGCACCCGGTCGTGCTGTGGGCACATGGTTTAAAAAGTCCCGTTGTGGTAGCGCAGTGCCATCATCTGCCACGATGGGCGAATGGTCGTAGCGATACCCCAACACCACGCCCAAGGTGTTGAACTCGCGGATCTTGGCTGCTTCAATGCGCTGCCCAATGTCGGCGCGCAAACCCGCGCCCATGGCGTTGTCATCTTCCATGCCAGCCTGCCAAAGTTGGTTGCCCAATATGGCGTGGTTGGCCACAGCCTCGTCCAATACCATTTGATGCACGGGGCGGCGCTCGGCCTCGTAACTGCTCAGCAGGCCAGCACCACCCCAACCTTGCAAATGGGCGGCCAACTTCCAACCCAGGTCGACACCGTCGCTCACCCCCATGTTCATGCCGTAGCCCCCAAATGGTGGGTGCAAGTGGCATGCGTCTCCGACGAGAAAGACACGCTTGTCTCGGTAGCGTTGGGCCAGCAAGCGACTGGCTTGCCACTCGTCGCTGCTAAGCACGCTGTAGGGCAGATCAATGCCGGTGGCACGGCGTATCAAGTCGGGGGCTTGCGCAGGCTCGAAGTGCATGTCAGCGGCCACCGCCGTGGGCATGAAGAACCATTTGTCCCCTTGGTCCATGGGACCAATGAGGCTGGGCACATCGGGGTTGACTTGCCAATACATGATGGCCGGGCCGTGTTTGTGGGCCTGGGCCAGACCTGGCGCATGAAATACAACGTTGTAGTTGCGGGACAGTCCCTGCACACCTTCCATGGCCACCCCCAGGGCTTCGCGCACGGTGCTGCGCGAGCCGTCGGCACCGACCAAGTAATCGGCTGTCACTTCATGGTGGCGTTGGGCTTGTAGATCATGAATTTGGGCGCTCACCTGCGCATTGTTTTGAGTGAAAGAGGTGAGCGTGCAGTTGAACCGAATTTCCACCCCAGGCAAATTTTGCGCATGGGCTCGCATGACTTCTTCCACGGTGTACTGGGGTATCCACTGTGCGTGTTCGGAGTACAGAGGGTTTTTGCCTGGTGCACAGTAAAAGGCGTTTTCAAAGCGCGCCAATTCATGCCCTGCCATGCGGGTGACAAACAAAATATTGGACGGGTAATAAGG
>CANJUS010000223.1:0-3943 GCA_947477505.1 Comamonadaceae bacterium
CATGGAAGAAGTTGACCCGACCGGCCAGCATGGGGATGGTGCCGCCTGCGTGCGAGAACAACCACTTGATGTCGCGGAATTTGGCCAAGGTGCCCGTCAACAGCAAATTGACCACGGCACGCGTGGTGTCGTGCGGCACCTCAATCACCGCAGGGAAGGTACCGGTGTTCAAACGCCCGCAACAAGTTGCGGCCAAGGGGTGGAAATACACCAGCGCTTTGCGCCGGTTGAGTTCTTCAAAAATAGGGGCAAAGTCTGGGTGGCCCGGCCATTTGTCACCGTAATTGGTTTGGATGCCCACGCCGTCGGCTTTGAGCACATCAAACGCGTATTCAATTTCTTTCAATGTGCTGGGCACGTCGATCATGTTGAGCGCGGCAAACATACCAAAACGCCCTTTGAAGTCGCGCACCATCTCCGCGCCATATTCGTTGACCGAGCGCACCATTTCAATCACTTTGGGCAAGGGCAGGTCAAACCACACACCGGGGGTGGAGGCCATCGACAGAATCGACTTGCGCACGCCCGCTTTGTCCATGTCGGCCACAGCGCCCTCGCGCGTCCAGCGCTCTTGCTGGGGGAAATGGGGAATCTTGCGTTGGTCTTCCCAATCAAACCAAGCCTTTTGATAGGCTGGTGGATAGTAATGGTGGTGGGTGTCGACCAGACCCGCGCCACTTTGCGCCGACACCGAAACGCCCGTCAACCCCAAAGCGCCGAGCATACCCAAGCCACCCATGCCTTTGAGCAGCTGCCTGCGCTGAGGCTGGCCCGGGGTGTCACACCCCAAACAAGTCAAGGTGTTGTGGGCGCAAGAACCTGAAAGCAGCGATGTGAACATGAGCGTCTCCTTGTGTGTTTGATTTGAATGGCTCAGGGCGTGGCGTGTGTGATGAATGCCTCTGGCACGGCCTCGCCCCATTGGGAATTGAGCCCCTCTTCAGCGGGCAGGTAATTGGTGGGCGCATGGACGTTGAGCACATCGCTGTCGCTCCAGTGTTCGTGCACACGGCCCCATGGGTCTTGCCAATAGTCATACACCTGGCTGCCCAGCACGTGGCGGCCAATGCCCCAGACGTGTTTGTACTTGTCGCCTTTGCGCAGGTGCTGGTGACCGATCATGATGTCGTCAATGTCTTGGGCTTCAAAGGACAAATGGTTCAAGCCCGCGTTGGGCCCTTCAATGCACAAAAAGGTGTGGTGGTCAACAAACGTCTCGCCACGGTCCACACGATTGAACGATGCAATGACATTGTTTTTGTCACCTGCATAAACCTCGTCTGAGCAAATGAAGCCAAACATTTCGCGGTACCACTTTATTTTTTCGTTGGCGTTGGGCGTCATGATGACGGCATGCGCAGCACGCTTGACCTGAGAGGGACCAGCGGGCAAGCGCATCAACTCACCGGCGCGGCGCAACTTGTTGTCGCCGGTGTTGACGATGGCTTTGCGCACCGGCAAGGGGGCCACTTGTTGCATGCCACACATCACCTCCATTTGGTACCCATGGGGGTCGCTGATGCGCACGCGCTTGCCACCACCGGGTTCGTCGATGTTTTCGATGCCGCTGGCACCGGGTGCTTTGGCAAATTGTTTGAGTTGGTCTTCGTTATCGACAAAAAAGCACAGCCCCACAAACTTGGCGGGGCCCAAATGGGTCACATGGATGTGGTGGTTGGGGTCGGTGCCGCGCATGTACAAGGCGTCTTTGGTGCGCTCGGCGCGGTGCATGCCAAATTTGGTCAGAAATTCTTCAGCCTCATCCAAGCTGGGTGACTGCAAGCGACCAAAGGCCAGGTCGGTGACTTTTACGTATGGCATGGTGCATCCTCCGTGGGGTTAAACCGCCTCGCCCAAATAGGCTTGGCGAATATGGGGTTGGGTCATCAATTCTTTGGGGTCGCCGGTGGCCACCATGCGCCCACCTTCAATCACATAAGCACGCTGGGCCACATCCAGGGCCAAAGCGGCATTTTGTTCGATCAGCAATATAGAAACACCACTGTTGTGGATTTGACCAATGGCGTCAAACACCTGTTGCACCACCGAGGGCGCCAAACCCAGCGATGGTTCATCGATCAGCAACAGCTTGGGGTGCGCCATCAAAGCGCGGCCAAATGCCACCATTTGTTGCTGACCGCCCGACAAGGTGCCGGCGGCTTGCCAGCGGCGATCTTTCAAAATGGGAAACAGGTCGTAGACCCGCGCCAGGGTTTGCTCGCGCAAGGGCCGGGCGTAAGGGCGGTAGCAACCCATGTCGAGGTTTTCTTCCACCGTCATGCCACCAAACAGCAAGCGGCCTTCAGGCACGATGGACACATCGAGGTTGCACATTTGGGTGGCATTGAGCGCTGTCACGTCTTGCCCACGCCACATCAAGCGGCCAGAGCGCACTGGCAACAAACGCATCGCCGTGTTGATCAAAGTGGTTTTGCCAGCCCCATTGGGTCCAACGATGGAGACCAACTCGCCTTCGTTGATGTGAAAGTCAATGTCCCACAAAGCCGGTGCGTCTCCATAAGAGACATGTACGCCGTGGGCGCTGAACAAAGCCTTATCCATGGGGCGTCCCCAAATAAGCACTGACCACGGCCGGATCGTTCATCACCTGGCGCGGCAAGCCGCTGGCAATGACTTGCCCGTGGTTGAGCACAATCAAGCGGTCACACAGTTCGAGCACGGCGCGCATGTTGTGCTCGATGAAGATGATGGTCGAGCCGCGCTGGCGGATTTCGCGCACCAGGGCCACGGCATTGTTGATTTCTGATGGCGTGAGACCGGCCAAGACCTCGTCGAGCAATACCAATCGCGGAGCCGATGCCAAAGCGCGCGACAACTCCAAAAATTTGCGTTGGTGCAAATTGAGTTCGGTGGGCAAGGCGCGGGCCCGATCAGCCAAACCGACAAACTCCAGCCAGTGCATGGCTTGGGCCGCTGCGTCGGTGCGCGACAACTGGTTGCCACCAAACATGCCGGCCAAGGTGGTGTTTTCCAGCACCGTGAGGTTGGCAAATGGCCGTGGTATTTGGTAGGTGCGGGCAATGCCTGCGTGCGCAGCCCGGTATGACGGCAAGGGCACCAGGTCTTCACCTTGAAAAAGGATGCGACCCGACTCGGGTTTGTACAAACCACTGATGACGTTGACCATGGTGGACTTGCCAGAACCGTTGGGGCCCACCAATCCCAAGATCTCTCCACGCCGGGCCTCCAAGCTCACTTGGTACAAGGCTTTGATGCCGCTGAAAGATTTGGATACGTTGTCGATGCTGAGCAAAACGTCGCCTGCTTTTCCCTGAGAGGCAATCAACGTCGGTGCCACCGGTATGGGCAAGGGCGGCAAAGCGCGTTGGCTTTTGAATCGTTTGATGAGCTGACCCAAAATGCCTTCCGGCATGAACAAAATCACCACGACCAAGATCAGTCCAATTGCGGCACGCCCCACCACCGCGTAATCACCTGCGGTGAAGGCGTACATCAAAGCCGTGATCGCCGTGGCGCCCACCGCCGGGCCAAGCCAATGGCGCGAGCCACCCAACACACTCATGAGCACCACATTGAGTGGCACCACAATGTTGAACACCTCGCTGGCCGTGACATACGACACAAACAAGGCATGGATGCCACCGGCCACCCCAGCAAACGCACATGAGATACCCAAGGCCTGCAGTTTGAATCGGAAGGTGGGCACCCCTTGCACTTCGGCCACATCTTCGTCGTCGTGGATGGCAAACAAGCCCGAACCCAAACGGGCGTTGTAAATGTAATAAGCCACCCACAGCACCAGCAATACCAAGGCCAGCGCCATCAGGTAAAAAGTGCCCGAAGGTGATGGACCAATGTTGGGGATGGGCACAGCCGACAAATAAACGCCGGGGCCGCCATCGATCGGTGTGTTGAGGATGATGGTGGCGATGACAAAGGTCACGGCCAAAGTGAGCAAGCC
>CANJUS010000224.1:0-3941 GCA_947477505.1 Comamonadaceae bacterium
AAAGGTGATTTGATGGTTTGCAAGATAGATGGTTTGCCAGACCTGTCTGTTAGAGTGGTGTGATGAAGTACATGTCACATGGGGCAGGGGGCGCACCAGAGGTTATCCATCTCCAAAACACGGATATTCCCAAGGTCAATACCGGAGAAATACGCATCAAAGTCGCCTATGCTGGCGTCAACCGTCCCGACTGCTCACAGAGAAGCGGTCGGTATCCTCCCCCCCCAGGCGCATCTCCCATCATGGGTTTAGAGGTGTCTGGCCATGTCGAAGCGCTGGGCGAGGGTGTTTCCGGATGGGCATTGGGGGAAAAAATCTGCGCTTTGTGTAATGGCGGTGGATATGCCGAGTATGTCTCCGTTCCTGCTGGACAAGCATTGCCTGTACCTCCTGGCCTAAGTTTGCTGGCCGCCGCCGCCATACCTGAAAATTACTTTACGGTCTGGGTCAACGTCTTTCAAAGGGGAAAGCTGCATAAAGGAGAGTCGCTTTTGGTGCATGGGGGCTCATCTGGAATCGGATTGACTGCAATTCAACTGGCCAAGGCATTTGGGGCCACTGTCTATTGCACGGTTGGCAACGAAGAGAAAGTCAAAGCCTGCCTTGATGCGGGCGCCGATGCGGCCATTAATTACAAAACCAAAAATTTCTTGGCTGAGGTCCAACAGTTGACAGCAAGTGTTGGTGTGGACATGGTGCTGGACATGGTGGGCGGTGAGTATGTTGATCAAAACCTCAAAGTACTTGCACTGGATGGGCGGTTGGTTCAAATTGCCTTTTTGCAAGGTGCCAAAGCCACGGTGGACTTAACCCCATTGATGACTAAGCGAATTTTGTTCACGGGTTCAACTTTGAGACCTCGCAGTCATGCGGAAAAAGCACAAATTGCAAATGAGCTTCGCGGGCAGGTTTGGCCCTTGCTGGCCCAAGGCAAGGCGTTGCCCATCATTCATAAAGTCTTTGATCTCCATGAAGCAGCACAAGCCCATGCTTTGATGGAGTCCTCCACCCACATTGGCAAAATCATGCTCAAGGTTTCTGGGGACTGATTTCATTGCCAATTATTTATCTTATTAAAAATGAAATTGGTTTTTTAAATCACATGGCGAAAATACAAATGCAACAAAATTTAACCCCTCAATTTGTTATCCGAACCAAATGAGCCTTACAATAGTCTGAGTTTGCTTATCAATTCAACTGAAAATAAGCATCCTTTTCAATTACTGACCGAATACCTTGGCCTGAAAGATCAACATGTCGAACGCACTGCTAGATAACCAAAGCATTACCATCGGTCAAGGTGTGACCTTTAAAGGTTCTTTGAATGTCCCGAGTAAAGCCATCATCAATGGCACCGTTGATGGTGACCTCACCGCCGATGAATTGGAAATAGGGCCAACTGGAAAAATAACGGGCTTGATCACTGCGCGAAAAATTGACGTTCAAGGTGAACTCCATCAAGTGATTACTTGCAAAGATCATCTGATGATCCGTTCAACAGGTAAAGTCAGTGGCGCTATTGAATATTCTGAAATAGAGATAGAGCGCGGCGGCCAATTCCGCGGCGAAATGAAACAAGTAGGTATCAAGACATTTGGGTAAATCCCGGGGAGTGACCCCGGTCAGGTCAGCATCGCACAATTGCTTTCGCCTGTTACTCCTCCTTCGAGTTTGGCCCTTGGAGAATTTTTTTAGTTCCTAAGTTAGCCTTTTTTTCCTTAGCACATCCGCCGTCGTGTGTTGTATCAACTCCATTTTTTGACGATCAAGTAGATTTTTTTAGCGGGTATTTTTTGCGCGTTTCTGTGTGAATTTGTGCAAATTCAAGGACTTCTGTCCTGATATTATTGGGTTCTTAAGTACGAGGTAATGATGGAAACAGCTAATCCTGAAGAATTATTGGAAACACACTCTGATCCGTTTAAATCGCGCTGCGCGTTGGTGGTCTCCATTTTGGCCATGGTGCTTGCTTTGGCAAGTTTAGGTGGTAGCAATGCTTCAAAAGAGGCCACCATGCACAATATTTTGGCAGCCAACGCCTATGCGTTTTACCAAGCCAAAAATATCCGTCAAACCAGTTATAGGTTGGCGGCAGATGACTTTCAAGTCATGTTGGCGAATGACAAAATATCCGCCGCCACGCGTGAATTGCTGGAATCCAAGTTGCAGGCTTACAAAAAAAATATTGATCGGTATGAATCCGAACCTGAAACCAAAGAAGGCAAGAAGGAATTGATGCAGCAAGCCAAAGAGCATGAACACGAACGCGATCTCGCCTTGCGTCGTGATCCTTGGTTCGATTACGCTGAAGCCATGCTACAAATTGCAATTGTGTTGACCTCGGTGGCTTTGATCACGAGTGTTCGTACTTTGCTTGGGGTCTCTTTGACATTGGGTCTATTGGGTATTTTTTGCACGCTCAATGGCTACCTGCTGTTCATTTGACTTTTCCGTTTTGATTTTGAAATAGGGTTTTACTTATGGCCACCTCTGCCAATGATTTGCCCAGCCTGACCATCGGCTCTGGAGTTACCGCCAAAGGCGTGTTACATGTACCAGGCAAAGCGACTGTCCATGGAACTATTTTGGGCGAACTGACTGCCGACGAGGTGTTGGTTGGGGAAACCGGCAAATTTACCGGCAAACTGAAAGCCCGTCGTGTTGATGTTTTGGGCGAGCTCGGACAAGTCATCGATTGCAAAGAGTCTCTTGTCATCAGACAAACAGGCAAAGTGAACGGCAAGTTGGAATACTCCGAGATTGAAATTGAAAAAGGTGGCGAATTTGTTGGGCAGTTGAACAAGCGCAACTGAGCTTATGCTGCGATTGCTTGCGTGGCCATTGCCCGCCTTGCTGATTTGGTCTGGCACCTGGGTTTTGTACATTTATTTGACCAGTACGCCCATCATCCCGCCCTGGCCTTGGTTATTCGCGACAACATTGGGCATCTTCTTAAGTGTTTTGGGCAACACGCGAATGAGGCAAGCGTTGCTGGCACTTGGGTTCCCATTGTCTTGGTGGATTTCTTCTTCTGCGCCCATGCCGGCCTGGGTTTGGTTGTTGCCATTGGCAACGGCTCTTCTTATTTACCCAGTTCACTCATGGCGTGATGCACCATTATTTCCCACCCCATTGAATGCACTCAAAGACTTACCCTTAAAAGCGCCCCTGCCTGTAGGTGCAACTGTATTTGATGCCGGTTGCGGTTTGGGTGATGGACTGAGGGCCTTGCGGGTGGCCTACCCCAAAGCAAGATTTTGGGGCGTTGATGCCAGTTGGCCTTTGCGGTGGATAGGTGCTTTGCGTTGCCCATGGGCACGAATTTGGCATGATGATATTTGGAAAATATCTTGGGAACATTGCGACATGGTTTATTTATTTCAAAGACCAGAATCCATGTCTCGCGCAGCACACAAGGCCTACAAAGAACTCAAGCCAGGAGCCTGGCTGGTCAGTTTGGAGTTTGAAGCCAAGGATTTGATTCCTACAGCCACTGTTGCGGCCAGTGCCAATCGACCCGTATGGTTGTATCAGCAGCCATTGAAATGGGTTGGGAATCCGAATGTGAATGTGCGTTAAACCCATGATCTAAATGCTGTGCTCATTGGAAAAAAAAATTATGCTTTACGATAAAAATGATGCTCAACTGTTACTGATCTCATGTCAAAAAGCGGCTTTGTCGAAAAGCATTGATGCTAAAGAATGCTCCTCACAAATTCTTAAATTGGCAGCCATAGCCAAAATTTTTCACATACCTGCATGGTCGGTCTTGGCTTACAAAACCCAATGGGGGGAGCAGATCGATGATTTGACGCCATTTTTTCCTGAACCGATAGAAAGTGTCACGTTCAGCGCAGCAAATGTGTTGTTGCCATTTTTGAATCCTTCACCAAAATCAGGGGGAGGCAACGCTCGCAGCTTGCCTAAACACCTTCAAAAAT
>CANJUS010000225.1:0-3924 GCA_947477505.1 Comamonadaceae bacterium
CATCTGGGTTTGGCGCTGGCCGAAGATGAGATCGATTACCTGGTGCAAGCGTTTGGCAAGCTCGGGCGCAATCCCACCGACGTTGAATTGATGATGTTTGCGCAGGCCAACAGCGAGCACTGCCGACACAAAATTTTCAACGCCCAATTCACCATCAATGGGCAAGCGCAAGCACTGAGCATGTTTGGCATGATTCGCCACACCCATGCGCTGCAGCCCCGCCACACCGTGGTGGCCTACTCCGACAATGCATCGGTGATGACAGGTCACCAGGTGCAACGTTGGGGCGCTTTGAGCCAGCCGGGCTTGTCCAGCTATGCCTCTACCCAGGCCACCCACCATGTGCTGATGAAGGTGGAAACCCACAACCACCCCAGCGCGATTTCGCCTTATCCGGGTGCTTCTACGGGTGCAGGCGGCGAAATCCGCGACGAAGGCGCCACCGGTCGAGGTTCGCGGCCCAAGGCGGCGTTGACTGGCTTTACCGTTTCCAAATTGTGGGGCAGTCAAGTGGGCCGCCCAGCCCACATGGCATCTGCTTTGCAAATCATGACCGAGGGGCCCTTGGGTGCGGCGGCTTTCAACAATGAGTTTGGGCGCCCCAATTTGTTGGGTTACTTTCGCGAATACGAACAAGTGGTCGCTGGTGTGGTGCGTGGCTACCACAAACCCATCATGATCGCCGGTGGTTTAGGTGTCATTGATGCGCTGCAAACCGAAAAAATCCGTTTCCCTGCTGGCACCTTGTTGATTCAATTGGGGGGGCCGGGCATGCGCATTGGCCTGGGCGGGGGAGCGGCCAGCTCTTTGGCCAGTGGAACCAATGCCGCCAGCCTGGATTTTGACTCGGTACAACGCGGCAACCCCGAAATACAGCGCCGTGCCCAAGAGGTGATCAACCAATGCTGGGCGCTGGGCAGCGCCAATCCGATCTTGGCCATCCACGATGTCGGGGCCGGTGGTCTGTCCAATGCTTTTCCTGAACTGGTCAACGACGCTGGTCGTGGTGCACGGTTTGACATGTCCCACATTCCGTTGGAAGAAAGCGGCTTGTCACCGCGCGAAATTTGGTGCAATGAAAGCCAAGAGCGCTATGTGTTGGCCCTGGCCCCGTCGTCATTGGATGAATTTGACAGCCTGTGCGCGCGCGAGCGTTGTCCGTTTGCGGTGGTGGGCGTGGCCACCGATGATGCCCATTTGACCCTGCACCAAGCCAGTGGCCAAGCGCCAGTGGACATGCCTTTGAATGTCTTGTTGGGTAAACCACCCAAGATGCACCGTGACGTGAAAACCCATGACTGGCAAGGCAGCCCCTTGCCGCTGGATGGTTTGGCATGGACCGATGCGGTCGTTCAGGTGCTCAGCCACCCCACCGTGGCATCCAAGCGTTTTTTGATCACCATTGGCGACCGCACGGTATCGGGCTTGACCCACCGCGACCAAATGGTCGGGCCTTGGCAGGTGCCCGTGGCCGATTGCGCAGTCACCTTGGCCGATTACCAAGGGTTTGCCGGCGAGGCCATGTCCATGGGTGAGCGCACCCCCCTGGCCAGTTTGAACGCACCGGCCGCAGGTCGCATGGCCGTGGCCGAGGCCTTGACCAACTTGATGGCCGCCCCGTTTGAGATGGACAAGGTCAAACTCTCGGCCAATTGGATGGCCGCTTGCGGTGAGCTGGGCGAAGACGCCGCCCTTTATCAAACCGTGCAAGCCGTGGCCATGGCGCTGTGCCCGGCCTTGGGTATTTCCATCCCCGTGGGCAAAGACAGTTTGTCCATGCGCACGCAGTGGCGCGATCAAGGGCACGATCACAAGGTGGTGTCTCCCGTGAGCTTGATCGTTTCGGCCTTTGTCAGCCTCGACGATGTGCGCGCCACCTGGACCCCTCAGTTGAATGCGTCTGAGGCCGACACCAGCCTGATCTTGATTGACCTGGGCCGGGGGCAATGCCGCATGGCCGGCAGTGTGCTCGCACAGGTATTGGGTCAGTCGGGAGAGGTATCCCCCGATCTGGACCACGCACAGGATCTTTTGGCGCTGGCCGCTGCCTTGAAGGATTTGCGAGCCCAATCCCTGGTATTGGCCTACCACGACCGCAGCGACGGCGGCTTGTTGGCCACCGTGGCAGAGATGGCCTTTGCCGGTCAAGTGGGCGTGGCTTTGAACATTGATTTGCTGGTCACCGAAGGCGACGGCATTGCCGACAGCCGCGCCGACCACGGGGACAGCAAAAACTGGTCTTCGCAAGTGGGGGTGCGTCGGCACGAACGCAGTTTGCAGGCCTTGTTCAACGAAGAGTTGGGCGCGGTCATCCAGGTTCGCACCGCTGAGCGCGATCGCGTCATGGGCATCTTGCGTGCGCATGGCCTGTCGCTGCACAGCCACGTGATTGGCAAAACCCGGCCCGACCATGCCGATTTGCCGCGCGGCAAAGGCGAACTCAGCATTTGGCGTGACGCGAAAGAAATTTTCAGCGCCAAGATTGGCGACCTGATGCTCACCTGGGACGCGGTCAGTTGGAAGATTTGCCGCGAGCGCGACAACCCCGATTGTGCCGACGCAGAACATGCTGGCATCGCCCAGCCCAGCGCTTTGCACTGGCATGTACCGCCACAGGACACGGGGCACACCCAGGCGCCCATGCTGAACCTGGCGCGGCCGAAAGTGGCTGTTTTGCGCGAACAAGGCGTCAACTCCCATCTGGAAATGGCCTACGCTTTTGATGCAGCGGGCTTTGAGGCCGTCGATGTCCACATGACCGATCTGCAACAAGGCCGCGTCAGCTTGTCTTCATTTGCTGGTTTTGTGGCTTGTGGGGGGTTCAGCTACGGGGACACCTTGGGCGCGGGCGTGGGCTGGGCGCGCAGCATCGCTTTCAATCCCCTGTTGGCCGATCAATTTCAGGCGTTCATGCAAAACACCGACCGCTTTGGCCTGGGCGTGTGCAATGGCTGCCAAATGATGGCCGCCTTGGCGGATTTGATCCCCGGCGCGCAACATTGGCCACGCTTTACCACCAACCAAAGCGAGCGCTTTGAAGCGCGTTTGTCCCAGGTCGAGGTGCTGGATTCGCCCAGCTTGTTCTTCCAAGGCATGGCCGGTTGGCGGCTTCCGATTGCGGTCTCCCATGGCGAGGGCTATGCCAACTTTGCCCTGCGTGGCGACTTGACCCAGGTGCAACAGGCCATGCGTTTTGTCGATGGCCAAGGCACGGGCACCGAGCTTTACCCTCTCAACCCCAATGGCAGCCCGGGTGGCTTGACCGCGGTCACCACCGCAGACGGTCGATTTACCGCCATGATGCCGCACCCTGAACGGGTGTTTCGCAACATTCAAATGAGTTGGTGTGGTGCAGATGCCAGCAGCCACAGCCCCTGGATGCAGATCTGGCACAACGCCCGGCGTTGGGTGGGCTGATCCGCGCATAAAAAAAGGGAGCCTGGCCCCCTTTTTTATTGTGATTGTGCCGTCAAAAAAATCACTCGATCTTGGCTTTGGCGCGGAGATCTTGCTGGAACTGACCCATTTTTTGCTGCAGCATTTGCTGAGAAATTTGGGGTTTGACTTCATCAAATTTAGGCAATTGCGCTTCGCGCACATCGTCCAAACGGATCACATGCCAGCCAAATTGGGTTTTCACTGGCTTTTCGGTCAACTGGCCCTTTTTCAAAGCTGCCATGGCTTCTGAGAACTCTTTGACATAGTTGCCCGCGGCAGCCCAGTCCAAATCGCCACCATTGGCACCTGAGCCCGGGTCCTTGGACTGCTTTTTGGCCAGGTCTTCAAAATTAGCGCCTTTTTTCAAGCTGGCCACGATGGCCTTGGCTTGGTCTTCTTTTTCCACCAAGATGTGGCGCGCGCGGTATTCCTTGCCCGCATTGGCGGCAACGAACTTGTCGTATTCGGCCTTGACGTCGGCATCCG
>CANJUS010000226.1:0-3917 GCA_947477505.1 Comamonadaceae bacterium
CGCGCTGATGGATCGTGCGGCGCTCAAAGCCGGCGAAACGGTGCTGGTGCTAGGAGCAGCGGGCGGCGTGGGCACCTCGGCGATCCAGATCGCCAAAGCCGCCGGGGCACGTGTCATCGCCGCTGCCTCCACCGATGAAAAGTGCGCGCTGTGCCGCAGCATTGGTGCCGACGAGACAATCAACTACAGCACTGAAAACCTGCGCGAAACGATAAAAGCTGTGACCGGCGGCAAAGGCCCGGATGTGATTTACGACCCCGTGGGGGGCGAATACACCGAACCGGCTTTTCGCTCCATCGCTTGGCGCGGGCGCTACTTGGTGGTGGGTTTCGCCGCCGGCCCCATCCCCTCATTGCCCCTGAACCTGACCTTGCTCAAAGGCGCATCGGTGGTCGGGGTGTTTTGGGGCGACTATGCCAAGCGCGAAGCCGGCGCCAACCAAGCCATGATGGCCGAACTGGCCCAGTGGTATGCGCAAGGAAAAATCAAACCGGTGATCGACCGCACCTTGCCCATGGCGCAGTTGCACGATGCCTATGCCTTGATGGGTTCACGCCGGGTGATGGGCAAATTGGTGATGGTCAACCCCTGAGCACAGACCGCCTCAGACCCCGCCGTGGGGATGGGTCGGGTCCACCCACAGCACCT
Organism: Comamonadaceae bacterium; assembly: GCA_947477505.1. Taxonomy (GTDB): domain Bacteria; phylum Pseudomonadota; class Gammaproteobacteria; order Burkholderiales; family Burkholderiaceae_C; genus Limnohabitans. The sequence goes on from CANJUS010000226.1 coordinate 649, forward strand.
GCTCGGGCGGTTCTGCGGGCTCGATGTCCAGGTTGATCGCCACCGCCTGGCCATCGCTGCGGCACAGCACACATTCCAGCACCTCGGTGGCGCTGGCATTGATCTCTTGGTGCGGCACATAAGGCGGCACGTAAATAAAGTCCCCCGGCCCGGCCTCGGCGGTGAACTCCAAGTGGTCGCCCCAGCGCATGCGCGCACGGCCTTTGACCACGTAAATCACGCTCTCCAACGGCCCATGGTGGTGGGCACCGGTTTTGGCATTGGCATGGATGGTCACCGTACCAGCCCACAGTTTTTGGGCCCCAACGCGGGCAAAGTTGATCGCGGCCTTGCGGTCCATGCCGGGGGTCGAGGGCACATTGCCGTCGAGTTGATCGCCGGGAACCACGCGCACCCCATCGTGCTTCCAATCGGTCGGTGGGTGGGCATGACCGTGGTCGTGCGGGGCTTGAAAATCATTGCTCATGGCCAGGCGCTCCATCGTGGGGGATGGCCCTACTTTAACAACACCCTGGCGATAAAACAGGCCTTGTTTGGCCCATCTGGCCCGTCATGCTTGCAACCCAATGCACCGCTGGCCAGGCTTGCCAGGAACAGTTGACGAATTTGTCACCTTGGTAACTCCCAAGCTGCAAAGTGACCACTAGAATCCGCCCGTCTCCCGAATTCAATCGTGTGATTGATTGATTAGCGGGATTGTGATCCACCCCCCACGAAAGGTATCCGGATGTCCAGCCATGCTGCCCAAGCTTATTTGCGCTTGGTCAAAGTCGTTCTTTCCCTGGAAAGCCAAGCCCCTTTTAAAGATCTTGACCAGGCATCCATCAAGTTGCTGGAGGTCATCGCCCTGGGCGAACTCGAGGGTGCGCCCCTGCAAGTGACCAAGGCCATGGAGCTCAAGCACATCGCCTCGCCAGCGAGCATCCACCGAAAACTCGAGGCCTTGCGCGCCCAAGGTTTGATTGACCACGTGTACATCGAAGGCAATCGGCGCACCAAATTCCTCAAGCCCACCGAATTGGCACTGGCACATTACGCAAAAATCTCTCTGGAAATGAAGCTTTTGGCAGGTTAAGACGCGCCCAAGGTATCCCAAGACTGCCCCAGTCAGGCTTGGGTCACCCCGTCAGCCGCCATCAGGGAAAACTGCGGCTGTTCAGAGAATGCGCATCAACGATAATCTATTTCACAGATATATAAACGTGCGCTGTGCCCCTGGGGGCCGCTGCGCCAGTGAAGAGAGATGATGCTCAACCATTTGTTGTGGATTCCACCCCTTGCAGGGCTTGTCGCCTCGGTGCTGACCGTGGGTCTGCTGCTGTGGGCCAATACCCACTGGCAATGGGGCATGGACAAAGGCGCTGGGGTCCAAAAATTCCACACCGAAACCACATCGCGCCTGGGTGGCTTGGCCATTTTCATCGGCATCCTGATGGGCTTGTGGGGTTCTTACGCTTACTTCCCCAAAGACGGCTGGCTGGGCACTTGGGTCATGATCGCCAGCGCGCCCGTTTTCATTGGCGGTTTGGTGGAGGACCTGACCCACAAAGTCAGCCCGGCTTGGCGCTTGTGGTTGGCCGTTGCCTCTTCTGCCATGGTCTATGCGGTGTTTCAGCTCGGGGTCAAGCGCACCGACATCTTCATCATTGACGCTGTGCTGTCATTGCCGTTTGCGGCGTTTTTGCTCACCGTCTTGGTGGTCGCAGGTTTTGTCAACGCCATCAACATCATCGATGGTTTCCATGGCCTGGCCGCGGGCAGCGTGATCGCATTTTTGACGGGCATTGCGGGTTTGGCCTGGATCGGCAATGATGGCTTGGTGTTTCGTTTGTGCTTGGTCACCGCCGGGGCCACCATTGGATTTTTGCTCTGGAACTGGCCCTGGGGGAAAATATTCCTGGGCGACGGCGGAGCTTATTTGTTGGGCTTTTGGGTCGTGGTGCTGGGTCTGATGATCCCGCACCGCAGCCCTGAAATTTCCCCGATGGCCCCGGTGTTGGTGGGCATTTATCCCCTGGTCGAGACGGTGTACAGCATGTACCGGCGCAAATTTGTGCGCACCCACCCCATCAACCACCCTGATGCCTTGCATTTGCACACCTTGATCTACCGCCGCTTGGTGTTGCGCCCGGGCTTGCACCTGAGTTTGGGTGAGAAAAACGCCGCCAACGCCAAGGTGGCCATGTATGGTTTTGCCATGGCCGCGGTGCCGGCGATGTTGGCCTGCTTGTTTCACACCCACACCAATGCCTTGCTTTTGTGTATGGCCGCATTTGCGCTGTTGTACGTCGATTTTTACCGCCGCATCGTGCGCTTTCACACCCCGGTGTGGTTGCTGGGCAAAACCCAGCGCTGAACGGCCACACAGCCCGCACCTTGGGCGACCAAGGGTGCAGGTCTCAGTCAACGAGCAGTTGCGCCCCCGCTGGCCCGGATGCGACCACCTCGCCAATCTCGGCTGCTTGGGCAAAGCCCATGCGCGCAAACACGTCCATGACCGCACCCACAGTAGTGGGGTCGCAGCTGACCAACAAACCACCGCTGGTCTGGGGGTCGGTCATCAGGGTGCGGGCCATGGCGTCCAGGTTTGGGGACAGCGCCACATCGGCTCCATAACCCTGCCAATTGCGCGCCGAAGCCCCCGTGACAGCACCGGCACTGGCCCCGGCGTGCACCCCCGCCAGCAAAGGCACGCGCGACCAGTCCAGGCGCACCGAAGCGCCAGCGCCGCGCGCCATCTCCAGGGCGTGACCGGCCAAGCCAAAGCCGGTGACATCGGTCAGGGCATGCACGCCATCCATCGCCGCCAACACCGGGCCGGGGGTGTTGAGTTGGGTGGTGATGGCCAGCATCTGGGCATAAGCTGCGGGCGAGAGTTGGTCTTTTTTCAGCAGCGCAGACAGCACCCCCACGCCGATGGGCTTGCCCAAGATCAAACGGTCGCCCACGCGTGCATCGGCATTGCGCTTGACCCGCGAGGGGTGCACCAACCCTAAGGCGACCAAACCATAAATTGCCTCCACCGAGTCAATGGTGTGGCCCCCTGCCACCACTATGCCCGCCGCTTTGCAGGCTTGGTTGCCGCCTTCCAAAATTTGCCCAATCACCCGGGTGCTGAGCACGTTGATGGGCATGCCCACCAAGGCCAGGGCCATGATGGGGGTGCCGCCCATGGCGTACACGTCGCTCAAGGCATTGGTCGCTGCAATGCGGCCAAAGTCCACCGGATCGTCCACGATGGGCATGAAAAAATCGGTGGTGGCGATCAA
>CANJUS010000227.1:0-3916 GCA_947477505.1 Comamonadaceae bacterium
ATGGGCAGCGGCAACAAGGCCGAACCCCCGCCCGAGATCAGGCACAAGACCACATCATCGGCGCTCAAACCTTGCACCAACCGCAACATGCGCTCGGCGGCCTGCATCCCTGCTGCGTCGGGCACGGGGTGGGCGGCTTGCACGATCTCGATGTGCTCGCAATCTACTGCGTGTCCATAACGGGTGACCACCAGGCCACTCACCGCACAGGGCGCATGCAACTCCACCGCGCGCGCCATGGCCGCACTGGCTTTGCCCGCCCCCAACACGATCAAACGCCCTTTGGGGGCGGCAGGAATGAAAGGCGGGACGCACAACTGCGGTTGGGCCGAGGCCACGGCCGCATCAAAGGCTTGGCGCAGCAAATTCACCACCGCATCGCTCATCGGGCACTCCATTGAAAAGGGGCTTGATGATAGCGGTGTGGGCCATATCGTTTCAGGAGGTCAGAGGGAAGTTGTAGGTGAAGAAAGCTTTTTCACGCGCCCAACCCTGCGCTTCATAAACCGACTGGGCCGTGGCATTGGCCACATTGGTGGTCAATGAAATGCGAACAGCTTGCTCTGCTTTGGCATGAGCCACCGCAGCCTCCAGTAACAAAGACCCCACCCCATGGCGACGATGGCTGGGGACCACATACAAATCATTCAGCAAAAAAGTGCGGGCCATAGACACCGAAGAAAACCCAGGGTAAAGCTGAGTGAAACCGACCGCAGCATTGCCATCCAAAGCCAGAAAAATCACTGATTCATTTTGTTGAAGGCGTTGTTGCAGAAAACTTGTCGCTGAGGCCAAGTCGGAAGCTTGCCCATAAAACTGTCGATACAAATCAAACAGGGGCGTGATCAACCCGAGATCGTCGATATATGCACGGCGAATGTGGATGCGGTTCATATGGGCTGGGCAACGCGTTGAATGTCGGCCATGGCCTAAGTCAACGGTCAAACTGGATAAATGATGTGCATATCTTAGTATTAACAAGCCAAAGACGCATGTCCTCTTGGTGTGGGTAAAAAGAAGGCGATCACCCCCGGCACCACAAGTGGTGCGCCCTCAAACTTCGGACTGGTGTCGGGGATGATCTAAAAAAGTTCCACACCCTGGAACTTTATAGATCGGCAGCTTGAGCACCCTCTTGAGGGCTGCGGGTGTAAACCTGGATCGAGCAGGCGCCAGAAAGCGTCAACTGCAAGCAGGCGCCCAAAGACTGCCTGTGGTGCTGGGCTATCCTCTCGCTGTGAGCCTTTCCCCCGAGTCCCTGCCCCGTCGCATCGCACATTTGGACATGGACGCGTTTTACGCGTCGGTGGAGTTGCTGCGCTACCCCCAGCTCAAAGGCCTGCCTGTGGTCATTGGCGGGGGACGCCGGCGCGAAGACCACTTGATCGAGCGGCTGCGCACCGAGCGGCCCGAGCGCGATTGGTCGGCGCAAGATTTGGCCGACATCCCGGTGGATTTTTTCCCACGCATCAGCGGCTATGTGGGACGTGGTGTCATCACCACCGCCACCTATGCAGCGCGCCAATTTGGTGTGGGCTCGGCCATGGGCGTGATGAAGGCGGCCAAACTGTGTCCCGATGCCATTTTGTTGCCGGTCGACTTTGAGCAGTACCGACACTACTCGCGCCAGTTCAAATCCATCATCACCGACATTGCGCCGCTGATGGAAGACCGTGGCGTGGACGAGGTGTACATCGACTTCACCCACGTGCCCGGCGGTCAGCGCGAAGGCGGGCGGGTGCTGGCGCGGTTGATCCAAAAAATCATTTTCCAAACCACCGGGCTGACCTGCTCGATTGGCGTGGCGCCCAACAAACTGCTGGCCAAAATGGCCAGCGAGCTGAACAAACCCAATGGCATTTCCATCTTGCATGCAAACGATTTGGCCACCCTCATTTGGCCTTTGCCGTGTCGCAAGATCAACGGCATTGGTCCCAGAGCCGAGGCCAAATTGCTGGCCCACGGCATCCACACCATTGGCGAGCTGGCCACGCATGAGCGCACCTGGCTGCAAACCGAATTTGGCAAGGCCTATGGCGCTTGGTTGTACGACGCCGCACACGGCCAAGACGACCGAGCGGTGCAAACCGAAAGTGAGCCCGTGTCCATGAGCCGCGAAACCACCTTCGAGCGCGACTTGCACGCGGTGCACGACCGTGCGCAGTTGAGTGCCATCTTCACCCGGCTGTGCGAGCAAGTCGCGGCCGATTTGCAACGCAAAGGCTATGTGGGCAAAACCATTGGCATCAAGCTGCGCTACGACAACTTCAAAAGCGTGACCCGCGACATCACCTTGAACCACCATACAGCCGACGCGCAAGAAATCCGCCGCCAAGCCGGTTTGTGCCTCAAGCGGGTGATGCTTCAACAGCGCTTGCGCTTGCTCGGGGTGCGGGTAGGCTCACTGCAACGCCAGGAACTGGCCCAGGCCTTGGATGCGGGTGAATCAGTTGCAGGCCCAGTGGCCGGTGATGCGGATCAAGCCGATTTATTTGCTGAAACGGCTGATGCCAGTCAGCCTGAGTCCGGTCAAGGCCCATCAGGTGCAGAGCCACCAAACCCGACCTCCACATCGGCAGCTTGATACAAGCATTCGCTTTTTACTGCAATTTGATACCGGTTTCCCGAATCAATTTACCGAATCGCTCATGCTCTTGCCGGTTCAATTCGCCGAATTGAGTGGGGGAAATGGCCCCGGGTTCGCCGCCCAGGCCCTTGAGTCGGGCATCGACTTCTGGCAGTTTCAAAATGCGCGCCAACTCTTGTTGTAGCTTGACCACCACATCTGGGGGTGTGCCAGCCGTGACGTAAAGCCCATACCAAGTACTCATATCGGCACCCTTGACGCCGGCCTCAGACAGGGTGGGCACATCTGGCAGTTGTGGTGAGCGGTGGGGTGTTGTGACCGCCAGTGGCTTGAACTTGCCGGCCTTGATTTGCCCCATCGCAGACGATGTGGTGTCAAACATCATTTGAATGCTGCCGCCAATGATGTCCAAATGGGCTTGGCTGCTGCCCTTGTAGCTGATGTGCTCGCTCTTGGTCCCCGCGGCCGCATCAAATGCCTCACCCGCGATGTGTTGGGTACTGCCCACACCAGACGACCCATATTTGAAGTCGCCCGGTTTTGCCTTCATGGCCTTGACCAATTCAGCGACATTGTTCACTGGCACTTGCGCGCCCACCACCAAGACGTTGGGCACGGTCACGATCAAACCAATTGGAATCAAATCTTTGATGGGATCAAAACCCAGCTTCATGAGATGAGGCGCAATGGCTTGGCCTGTGTTGGTCGCCACCAGCAAGGTGTGCCCGTCGGGTGTGGCTTTGGCCGTCATGTCAGCGGCAATGGTGTTGGATGCCCCAGGTTTGTTTTCCACCACCCATGTGCCCTTGAGGCCATCGGCAAACTTCTCTGCCAGCATGCGGGCAATGATGTCGGTGCCACCGCCTGGGCCCGCACCCACCATGAGCTTCACGGCTTTGGTGGGATAGGTTGTTTGGGCCTGACTCGGGTTGAGCACAAACAACAGGCTCATCAGCAGGCTGGCGTTGAAAGTATGGCGTTTCATTGGCTGGCTCCTTGGTTCAGGGGTTCATGATGGCTCAAAGTTGGGTACTCATTCGGTGCTGACCCAGGCGACACGCCAGATCAAAAGCATTGAACATGGCCCCCGGATGGGCCACGCCTTTGCCGGCGATGTCGTAAGCGGTCCCATGGGCGGGTGTGGTGATGTGGATGGGCAAGCCGCCATGCACGGTCACTCCCCTCTCGAAACCCATCAACTTCATGGCGATTTGCCCTTGGTCGTGGTACATGGTGACCACACCGTCGTAACCATCGGGTTTGCGAATGGCCCGCACAAATGTGGTGTCTGCAGGAAATGGCCCATCGGCAACACATCCGGTTTGCGCA
>CANJUS010000228.1:0-3910 GCA_947477505.1 Comamonadaceae bacterium
CAATTCGGAAGCCACCTTCAATTCGGAACTTGGCAAAGCCCGGGCAGAACCACTTTCGATGATGGACTTGACCATGCGTGCAATTTTTTCTGCCTCGTCGCCCACCCGCTCCAAGTTGGCGGTGGTTTTAGACAAGGCCATGAGCAAACGCAAATCCCTGGCCGTGGGCTGGCGCCGCCCAATGATCGAAGCGATGTCATGGTCAATTTCAACTTCCATCAAATTGACCTGTTGCTCCACTTCGACAACGGAATTGGCCACATCAATGTTGAAGTGTGACAAAGCGTACACAGCTTGTCGAATTTGAGATTCAACCAAACCGCCGAGCTCCATGACCCGAGAGGAAATGCTGTGCAATTCGTTGTCAAATTGGCTTGATAGGTGCTTGTCCATGGTTTGCCTTTGTGTCAGCCAAAGCGGCCGGTGATGTAGTCTTCTGTTTCCTGCCGACTGGGTTTCATGAAAATGGTTTCAGTTTGACCAAACTCGATCAACTCGCCAAGGTACATGTAAGCGGTGTAATCCGAGACCCTGGCTGCTTGCTGCATATTGTGGGTAACGATCACGACAGTGTATTCATTTTTGAGGGTGCTGATGAGCTCCTCCACTTTGCCTGTGGATATGGGATCCAAAGCAGAGGTGGGTTCATCAAGCAACAGCACCGAAGGTTTGACTGCGATGCCACGCGCAATGCACAGGCGCTGCTGCTGCCCCCCCGACAAAGACAAACCGCTTTGTCCCAATTTGTCCTTCACCTCGTTCCAAATGGCTGCCTTGCTCAGGGCCCATTCCACCCTGTCATCCATCTCAGAACGGTTGAGGTTTTCGTACAGGCGAACACCAAAGGCTATGTTGTCATAAATCGACATGGGGAACGGCGTCGGTTTTTGAAACACCATACCGACCCGCGCGCGCAGCAAATTCAAGTCTTGCCCCGGATCCAAAATATCTTGCCCGTACAGCTTGATCTGACCTTCGGCACGTTGACCGGGGTACAAGCTGTACATGCGGTTAAAAGTCCGCAGCAAAGTGGATTTGCCGCAACCCGATGGGCCAATGAAGGCCGTGACCTTGTGCTCGGCAATATTGAGGTCAATGTCTTTCAAACCCTTGAAAGAGCCATAAAAAAAGCTGAGATTTCTCACCTCAATGGCGGTTTTTTCAGCAACGATGGGCGTGGGTGACATGCAATGGACTCCTTTGATCAGGATTGGACTTTGTTGCGGAAAAAGACACGCGCCAAAATGTTAAGAAATAAAACGGTCAATGTGATGAGCAAGGCCCCACCCCAGGCCAAACGGACCCAGTTGTCATAAGGGCTCATTGCAAATTGAAAGATCACGACAGGCAAATTGGCCATGGGTGCGTTCATGTCGAGCGAGAAAAACTGGTTGTTCAATGCGGTGAACAACAAGGGGGCGGTTTCTCCACTGATGCGCGCCAGCGCCAGCAGCAAACCCGTGATCACACCGGTTTGGGCTGCGCGCAGCGTGATGAAGGTGGCCACCTTCCAGCGCGGCGCGCCCAGGGCAAAAGCCGCCTCGCGCAAACTGCCAGGTACCAGTCGCAACATGTTTTCGGTGGTACGCACCACCACGGGAATGGCAATCAATGACAAGGCCATGGAGCCTGCCCAGCCCGAGAAATGTTTCACATTTGCAACCAAAATGGCATACACAAACAAACCCAACACAATGGAAGGTGCCGACAGCATGATGTCGGTCACAAAACGGGTCACACTGGCCGTTTTGCTTTGGTCGCCATATTCGGCCAGATAAACGCCCGACAAAATACCTATGGGTGTGCTGACCAATGCGGTCACGACCACCATCATCAAACTGCCCACAATGGCGTTGGCCAATCCGCCACCATCAGACCCAGGTGCGGGGGTGGATTGGGTGAACATGGCCCAGTCCAAGGACTGCAATCCATTTTTAAACAACACAAACAAAATCCACAACAAAACAAATAAGCCCAGCACCATGGCCAACATGGACAAGGTCAAACCCAGTTGGTTGGCCAGTCTGCGGCGTTTGTAAATATTCAAGTCCATGATTTATTTGCTCTCGCTTTAAGTTTTTGCGCCTTTGGACTTTTCAGTGCGCAACATCATCCATTTGGCCAAAGACAGCACCACAAAGGTGATCACAAACAGTAAAAAGCCCAGTGCAAACAAGGTGGACAAATGGAAGTCATCGGCTTCGCCGAATTCATTGGCCAGGGTGGATGCAATGGATGTGCCTGGCGAAAACAACGACGCCCCCAAGCGCTGAGAATTGCCAATCACAAAGGTCACAGCCATGGTCTCACCCAAGGCCCGGCCCAGGCCCAACATGACCCCACCAATCACCCCTTTTTGCGTATAGGGCAGCACAATATTGCGCACCACCTCCCAGGTGGTGCATCCAATCCCGTAAGCTGACTCACGCAGCACCGGCGGGACAATTTCAAATACATCGCGCATGACCGCTGCAATGAAGGGCAAAATCATAAAAGCCAACACAATGCCAGCGGCCAAGATGCCAATGCCGTTCATGGCCCCGCCAAACAATACGCTGAAAACAGGCATTGGCCCCAGCGTTGACTGCAAAGCGGGTTGTCCGTACTCGGCAAACAAGGGTGCAAACACAAACAAGCCAAACATGCCATAAATAATGGAAGGTACCGCAGCCAACAATTCAATGGCCGTGCCCAAAGGGCGACGCAAAGACACGGGACAAGTTTCGGTCAAGAACACGGCAATGCCAAATGACAGCGGCACAGCAATGACCAACGCAATGGAAGCGCTGACCACGGTGCCAAATATGGCGATGGCCGCACCAAACTCTTGGTTGATGATGTCCCACTCAACACGCCATATAAAACCAATGCCGAACTTTTGTAGGGCAGGCCAAGCATTGATGACCAGTGAAATCAATATCCCCATCAAGGCCACCAGGACCAGCAAAGAAAAACCCAAAGTCAGCGCATGGAAAAAGACGTCTTGCAAACGCTGCCGCTTGGCCACTGACAAGCGCGCTGCAGCGCTGACAGACTCAAGATCTGCATGCTGGCTCAAGTTGGGGTTTTCTAATATGGCCATGATGGGACTTTGTGGGAATCAAGATACCCAAGCGCCTATCCCATAGGGACCAGGGCTTGGGATGATCATTACAGGATCAGAAACTTATTTGGCAATTTGCGACCAAACACGCTCGCGAATTTGCTTGGTCAAGGCATCAGGCAGCGCCACATAGTCCAAGTCTGCCGCCAACTGCTTGCCAGATTTAAATGACCAGTCAAAGAATTTCAGCGCTTCTTTTGACAAGTTTTTGTCCGTTGGGTCCTTGTACATCAGGATGAAAGAGGCGGTGCTGATGGGCCAGCTGTTGGCGCCTTTGGCATTGACCATGGAAACACCCATGCCCGGCACGCTGAACCAATCGGCCCCTGCGGCAGCGGCGGCAAAGGTCAGGTCATCCGGGCTCACGTATTTGCCATCAGCATTGAGAACCTGCATGTAGTTCATGTTATTTTTCTTGACGTAGGCATATTCCACATAACCAATGGCGCCCTTGACGCGGGTCACATTGGCGGCCACGCCCTCATTGCCTTTGCCACCCACGGATGAAGCGGCAGGCCATTTAACAGCTGCGCCACGACCGACGGTATCGGCCCATTCTTTGCTGACCGCAGCCAGGTAGTCGGTCCAATTGAAAGTAGTGCCTGAACCATCTGCGCGGTGAACCACGGTGATGGCTTGATCGGGCAGGTTTTTACCGGGGTTGAGGGACGCAAATTTGGGATCATTCCATTTGGTAATTTTGCCCATGAACATCTCAGCCAACACAGTGCCACTGATGCGCAGCTCACCGGGCTTAAATCCTTCCAGATTGAGCACGGGCACGGTGCCCCCGATGATGGCGGGAAA
>CANJUS010000229.1:0-3905 GCA_947477505.1 Comamonadaceae bacterium
AAGCGCACGATCTCGGTGATGGCTTTGTCTTCGACCGCGCGCAGCTGCTCGGCGCTGATCTCGCCTTTGGCCTTTTGGGCGCGGGCTTGCAACAGGTATTCGGGGCGCAAAAAGCTGCCAACGTGGTCGTAGCGGGCAGGCAGTATGGATTGGGTCATGGGTCGTACTCCGGTGAAAGGTGCGAGATGTTAGACGATGTGGCCAACAGGCCTGCGCCCCACAGTCGCTCGCGTTATAGTCCATGCCCATTGCTGGTGCGCTGGGGTTTCTGGCGCGGCATATGTTTGGAGTTGCCCATGCTGCCTGTATCCACCTCTGTTCGTCTCCTGGCCAAGTGCCTGTGCGTTGCAGTTGGCTCGCTCGCCTTGACCTCGGGCGCGTGGGCGCAAAACTTTCCCACCAAGGCCCTCAAGATCGTGGTGCCCAATGCCGCTGGCGGGGCAGCCGACATCACGGCACGCACGGTGGGCCAAAAGCTCAGCGAAGCCTTGGGCCAATCGGTGGTGATCGAGAACAAACCCAGCGCCGGGGGTGTGGTCGCTGGCGAACAAGTGGCCAGATCTGAGGCCGATGGCCACACGCTGCTGTTGATCTCCAGTGGCACCGCGGTGAGTGCCTCTTTGTTCAAGTCCTTGCCGTTTGACACGGTCAAAGATTTCACCCCGGTGTCCAAGCTGGCCAGCTTTGACCTGGTGTTGGCGGTGTCAGAGACGGGGCGCTTTAAATCCATTGCCGAGCTGCTGGCCTTTGCCCGCGCCAACCCGGGCAAGCTCAATGTGGGCACACCGCAAATTGGCACCACCCAAAACCTGGCTGCCGAGTTGTTTGCCAGCACCGCTGGTTTGAGCATCCAAATCGTGCCTTTCAATGGCACACCACCGGTGATCAACGCCTTGCGCGGCGGGGAGATCGATGCCATGGTCGACATCTTGGGCCCACTCATGCCGCAGGTCCAGTCCAAAGCGTTGCGCCCGCTGGCCTTGATGGGCGACAAGCGGTTCCCGGGCCTGCCCGATGTGCCGGTGCTGCGCGAAACCGGGGGTACTTTGGCCAGCTTCAATGTGGCCTCATGGAACGGCTTGGCCGTGCCCGCCAAAACCCCGCGCGATGTGGTGCTCAAGCTCAACCGAGAAATACAAAACATTCTCAATGCGCCCGATGTGAAGAAGCGCTTGAGCGATCTCAATGTGATTGCCCAAGGCAGCACACCAGAGGGCGCGGCCGATATTTTGAACACCGATATCCGGCGTTGGGCTGAGGTGATTGCCCGCGCCAAAATCGAAAAGCAGTGAACACCGCAAGGGGCTGAACATGGGCATGCAGCGTTGGGGGGTGGTGGGCTACGGTGAGGTGGGCAAGACATTTGCCGCAGGGTTCAAACCCCACTTCACATGGACCGGCACTTGGGATGTGGGGTTCACCGATCCACAGTTGGGCCCGGCCATGCTGGCGCATGCCCAACAAGCTGGCGTGCAGGCTTGCACCTCGGCCGCAGAGTTGGCCCAACAGGTGGATTTGATCGTGTCGTCGGTCACCGCTTCCAACACCTTGGCCGTGGCACAAACTGTGGCATCGCACATCCGACCCGGTGCATTTTTTCTGGACTTGAATTCCGCGTCACCGGGCACCAAGCAGCAGTGCCGCGATTTGATTGACGCCGCAGGCGGGCGCTACGTGGAAGCCGGGATGATGACCTCGGTGCCACCTTACGGCATTGCCGTGCCCATGTTGCTTGGGGGCTCCCATGCCGCAGACTTGCTGCCCCACTTGTTGGATTGGGGTTGCAAGGCCAGCATTGCGGCCGACACCGTGGGTGTGGCCAGCGCCATCAAAATGTGCCGCAGCATCATGATCAAGGGCTTGGAGGCCTTGGTGGTGGAGAGTTACACCACCGCCAGGCAGCATGGCGTGGAAGCGCAAATGCTGGCCACCATGGCCGAGACCTTTCCCACCATCGACTGGGAAAAACAAGGGGCCTATTTTTTCAGCCGTGTGGTGCAGCATGGCAAGCGCCGCGCCGAAGAGATGCGCGAGTCGGCGGTCACCGTGCAAGAAACGGGCGTGGCACCCACCATGGCTGGTGCCATTGCCACCAAGCAAGATTGGGTGGCGGGATTGGCTGCGCAGGGTGTGTTCAATGGCTTGCCAGCCAAGCCTGTGTGGCAAGACTACGCCGACCGTTTGATCGCCCTTCACACGTCCAAGCCGCGCGCCTGAGCAGCGCACACCCCCCATGCCTGACGATCAACTGCTCAGCATCGCAGCGGCGGCCTTGGTTGGCTTGCAATTTGGCAGCTTTCTCACTGTGGTGGTGTGGCGCTTGCCCCAAATGCTCGAGCGCGAATGGCAATCGGCCAGCCTGAGCGAAGCACCGGACCAGAAACCCGCGTTCAATCTGTCCACACCGCGCTCGCATTGCCCGCATTGCCACACAAGCCTGCGCTGGCAAGACTTGATCCCGGTGCTCAGTTATTTGTGGCTGCGTGGGAGATGTGCCCACTGCGCTGCACCTGTCGCCATGCGTTACCCATTGGTGGAGTTGGCCGTCAGCGCACTGTGGGGCTTGTGTGCCTGGCGTTGGGGCATGACGGCCCCTGCACTGGCTTGGGCGGGGTTTTTCACCACCTTGCTGGGCTTGGCCTTGATTGACGCAGACACCATGCTGTTGCCCGACGCCATGACCTTGCCCTTGCTGTGGGCCGGTTTGATCGCGGCCAACGTGGGCTTGACGGACGTGCCCTTGAGCGATGCGCTGTGGGGCGCAGTGGCCGGGTACCTGAGCCTGTGGCTGGTGTATCAGGTTTTTTTGCGCGCCACGGGCAAGCATGGCCTGGGCGGGGGCGACTTCAAATTGTTGGCTGCTTTGGGCGCTTGGTTGGGTTGGCAGGTATTGCCGTGGCTGGTGTTGGGGGCGTCTTTGTTGGGCCTGGGCGCGGCCGCCGTGTTGATGTGGCGCGGTCGATATGAAAAAGGCCAGCACATACCTTTGGGCCCGTCTTTGGCCCTGGCCGGTACGGTGTTGGCGCTGTGGCAGCCCGCCTTGGCTTGGGGGCTCTGAGCGGGGCTGATCGCCAGGGGGGATCAGTGGGCGGTCAAACGAGGGGCCAGTCGCCGCGCCAGTGATTGACAAACCATCAGCACGATCAAGATGCCCGTGATGTCACCCAGCCACATGACCAGCAAACCATCTAACAAGCTGGTGCTGACTTGGTTGTAATAGATCACCAACTGGTTCATGCAAGAGTTGAGCGCCGCGTACAGCAAGCTCACCCCCAACAAGCGATGCCAATTCAAGTTGACCAAGGTGGCGTCCAGCGAAAAGTGGTCGACAAAAAAGCGCCGCGTCAACAAGGGCGCTGCGGCATTGACCAGCGCCAGCTCAAAGCTCAACAGGTACAGACCTTCAAAGGAAAAGAACGCGCCCGCCACAAAAGAGACCAAGCCAATGCCCAGGGCGGCACTCCAACCGCAGATGAGCACCAACAGCAGCTTGAAGCCGCTGGGAATGTGCACCAAATGTGCGCCCGGTACCAGCAGCAAAAAAGACGTCAGGGCATTGTTGACGCCGTATATGAGGGCAAAAAAAGTGGTCAAGCCCAAAAACAAAGTCACCGGCCGGTGCGTGCGCTGGCCACCTTGCATCAGGCTGTGCCCTTGGCTTGCTCAAAGGCGCGACCAATGGCCGCAAAATAAGCCTGGCCAGCAGAGGTGAGCACCACATATTTGGTGCGCCGGTTGCGGTCTTTGAAAACCGCATCAACCAAACCCAAATTGAGCAGTTGGGTGAATTTGCGGTGCAAGGTGGCGGGCGAGGCAATGTGGTCCAGCGCCATCAACTCGGTGACGGTCATGGCTTTTTCGCGTTGTTGGAACAGCGCAATCTCGTCAAGCAATTGCTTGGTGCT
>CANJUS010000230.1:0-3884 GCA_947477505.1 Comamonadaceae bacterium
CGTTGTTAAAACCCAAGCGATTGATCAAGGCCTGTGACGCTGGCAACCTGAACATGCGTGGCTTGGGGTTACCGGGTTGGCCCACGGGGGTCACGGTGCCGACCTCGACAAAACCAAATCCCATCGCGGCAAAGGCGTCGATGCAGCGGGCGTTTTTGTCCAAGCCCGCGGCCAAACCGACGCGGTTGGGAAACGCCAAACCGGCCAAGGAGATGGGGTCGCTCACCCGGCGCTGGCAGTAACCCCATTGCAGCGGTGTGTTTTGGCTGCGGGCCAACCAAGCCATGGTGTGGTCGTGCGCGGCCTCGGCATCCAGGGCAAACAGCAAAGGGCGGGCAAAGGCATAGGGCAACAGTGACATGGATAATCCCGGCATCGATACAAAGACAGGATTTTCACCCATGCGCACCGAGCCATCCGCTTCGCCCTTGAGCCAAGATGAATTGAAAACCTTGGTCGGTCGCGCCGCCTTGGCTTATGTGGTGCCTGGCGAGGTTCTGGGGGTGGGCACCGGGTCCACGGTGAACAAATTCATCGATGCCTTGGCCAGCATGCGCGAGGCCATTCCGGGGGCGGTTTCCAGCTCCGAGGCGTCTACCCAGCGCTTGCAGGCCTTGGGCATTCGCGTGCTTGAAGCCCAAGCGGTCGATGGCTTGTCGGTCTACATCGATGGGGCCGATGAGATCGATGGGCATGGCTTCATGGTCAAAGGTGGGGGGGCCGCGCTCACACGCGAAAAAATTGTCGCCGCCATGGCCAAGCAATTTGTCTGCATTGCCGACGAGAGCAAGCAGGTGCAGACCTTGGGCGCCTTCCCTTTGCCGGTGGAGGTGATCCCCATGGCCACAAGCCATTTGGTGCGACGCTTTGCATTAATGGGTGGTCAGGCCGTTTTGCGCTTGCGCGATGGCCATCCGCTGGTGAGCGACAACGGTCAGCACATCATCGACGTGCGGGGCTTGCGCATCACCGACCCATTGGGTTTTGAAAACCTGGTCAGCCAGTGGCCGGGTGTGGTGACGGTGGGTGTGTTCGCGCACCAAAAAGCCCATGTGTGCCTGCTGGGCACAGCCACGGGGGTCAAGACTTTGACCTATTGAGCGGCCGCTTCGTCCTGCGATGGCGGCATCACGGTGACAGCCACTTTCAGCTGGTGGCTGTTGCCCCCTTGGATCACGCCACGCATGGGTGAAATGTCGGCATAGTCGCGACCCAAGGCCAAGGTGACATAGTCCTCCCCCGGTGTGCCCAAGCCACAGCGGTTGTTGGTGGGGTCGAGGTCGTACCAACCCAAACCCTGACCTTTTGCATCCAACAAATACACCGAAGCCCAGGCATGCGATGCGTCGCTGCCAATCAAGCGCGGCTTTCCAGGCGGGGGCTGGGTCAGCAGGTAACCGCTGACGTATCGGGCGGGCAGCCCCAGGCTTCGCAGGCAGGCAATCAAGATGTGGGCAAAGTCTTGACACACGCCTTGGCGCTGGTGCAGGGCCTGCAAAGCAGGTGTGTTGATCTCCGTGCTTTGGCTGGCATAGGTGAAGTCGCGGTGCATGCGCTGCACCAGGTCCTGGGCGGCTTGCGCCAAGTCTGCGCCTTTGGCAAAGCTTGGCAGGGCATAGGCTGCAAAGTCAGGGTGGGGTTGGATGTGGGGCGAGGCAAACACAAACTCGCTGGCGGCCACAAAGGGTTTGTCGGACGCAAAGGCCATGGCCTCGCGCACCCGTTCCCACGCGGCACTGGCGCGGACCTCGCCAGCGGGCAAGGTTTGCACTTGGCTGGTGGCGGTGAGGCGCAAACAATCGTGTGGTGAAAGCAAATTGAAAAACACCCGGTGGTTGCCAAACACATCTTGGTGCTGGCTGAGTTGGGCCGGCACAGGTTGGATGTCGAGTTGGTGCGTCTGGGGGATTTGGTGCGCCGTGTGTATGGGCTGCAGGCAGGCCATGTGGTGTGCTGTTTCAACCACCGGCGTGTAGTCGTAACGGGTTTCGTGGATGACGGTCAATAGCATCATGCGCCCAAGCTGTGGCCTGCCTCTTCGGTGTGTGAAAAATAGCGCAAGCTCACATCATCGGACAACCGCCATGCACACTGGCTGCAGGTTTGTAAAAAGTCGGACCACGCCGGCAGCAGTTGCCCATCGGCCCACCAATCGGACAGTTGCCAAGCATCGGGGTCGATCACCCGTTGCGCCAAACTGTCTTTTTCGTCGGGCGCTGCACCGGCCAATTTGGACAATCGCCCCCTGAGGGTTTGGACCACCCAACTGAGCGAGCGGGGGTTTTCGCGGTCGAGCACCAATAACTCCAACAATGCGGGCACTTCCCGCTGTTGCTGGTATTGCGCATGGAAAGTGATGGTGCTGTCAAACAAGGCGATCATGGCTTCAAAGCCAGCAATGTCGTGCACCGAACGGGATTCAAAACCCGCAGTCAGGGCAGAAGTCAAAAAGCCCAGGCGTTCAATTTGACGGCCAATGGCCAGCAAGCGCCAACCATCGTCACGCGTCATGCGGTCGGTTTGCGCCCCGGTCATGGCGGCGAGGTGGGCGCTGGTGGCCTCCAGCACCCGCAGCGCGTCGACGCTGGAATATTCGCCGGCATGGACAAACTCTTTGGCGCGTTCGAAAAATTCGCGCTCAGCGCGCACGGTCAGGCTCCATTGCTCGTGCGATAGGCGTTCGCGCACGGCCGACGCAGCGATTTTGATGGAGCGCAAATTAAAACCCAAGCTGGCGGCATGCTCGGGTTGGCACAAGCTGGCGATCAACGAGCGCTCGAACACGCGCCGTGCCTGCAAGGCCGTGGGGGTGCCCGCTGGCAGCAGCGAGTGCTGTTGTGCCATCTCAGACAGCCACTGCAGCATGGGGGTGCAAAAACGGTCTTCGCCGTTCAAGGCTTCCAAGGTCAAGCGCACCAAGCGCAAGCTGTTTTCGGCGCGCTCTGTGTAGCGTCCAAGCCAAAATAAATTCGATCCGGCGCGGCTCGTCACCAAGCGTTTGGCTTGCGGCAGCACGGGCAACGCGGCGCCAGGTTGCAGCAATGTGGTGCGGTCAACGGGCCCATCACTGAGCACCCATGTGTCAGCGCTGCTGCCCCCGCGTTGCATCGAAGCCATGCCTTGGTCGTCGGGTGCCAAGCGGGTCAAGCCGCCGGGCAAAATGCGCCAAGACTTTGGTCCGTCGCTCAATGCGAATACACGCAAAATAAACGGGCGCGTGGCCATGCGTTGGCGCATATTGCCGCTTTGCCAGGTGGGCAAATGCGACAAAGGCAGCGCCGACTGCAAGGTGTGGTCGCCCCCCTCGCGCAAAATCCGACCGGCCCACTCATCGCGCTCGCGTTGGTCCAAGGCACTGCCGCGCAGGGGTTCAAAGTGCGCGTGGATGTCCGATCCCGGGTAGGTCGGTTTGATCACGCTGTGAGCCAACCGGGGCAGGGCTTGTTGCATGGCAGCGGCCTCGCCACACCACCAGGTGGGCAGACTGGGCAATTGCAGCGTTTCGCCCAGCAGTTTTTCCGACAGTGCCGGCAAAAATCCCAACAAGGCAGGCGACTCTAAAAAAGCGCTTCCCGGCGCATTGGCCATCAACACATGGCCCGCACGCACCGCTTGCAACAACCCGGGCACCCCCAGGGTCGAGTCGGCGCGCAACTCCAGCGGGTCGAGCCACGCATCATCGACGCGCTTGAGCAAGACGTGAACAGGTTGCAAGCCGCGCAAAGTGTTGAGGTACAGGCGTTGATCTCGCACTGTTAAATCGCTGCCTTGCACCAAGCTGATGCCCAGATAGCGGGCCAAATAAGCGTGTTCAAAATAGGTTTCGTTGTAGGGGCCGGGGGTGAGCAAGGCCACATGGGCATTGGCGCCGGCTGGGCTCATGC
>CANJUS010000231.1:0-3874 GCA_947477505.1 Comamonadaceae bacterium
CGTGGGCAGCGCGGCCGATGCCGCGGGGGTGCTGCCGGCGGCGCAGCGCTTCATGCCGGCGGGCGTGGGTTGGACGCGCGCACAACTCGAGGCCTTGCCGGGTTTGAGCCTGCACGACTTGATGCTCATGCCGATTGACCGCTTGCGGGTGTTTTTTGACGGTGTGCAAGCCCAATCGGCGGGCGCCGACGCCCAGGCCTTGGCTTTGTTGCTGGGCGAAATCCGCACCCGCTTGCGCTACCTGTGCGACGTGGGCATTGGCTACCTCACGCTGGACCGGCAAAGCCGCAGCTTGAGCGGGGGCGAGGTGCAGCGCATCAACCTCACGACCGCTTTGGGCACCTCCTTGGTCAACACCTTGTTTGTGCTCGACGAACCCAGCATTGGCCTGCACCCGCGCGACATGGGCCGCATCACCGAGGCCATGAAACGCTTGCGCGACGCGGGCAACACCTTGGTGGTGGTCGAGCACGACCCTGCCGTCATGCTGGCGGCCGACCGCATTTTGGACATGGGCCCTGGCCCGGGCGACCGCGGTGGCCAGGTGGTGTTTGACGGCCCGCCAGCGGCTTTGCAACTGGCCGACACCATGACCGGTGCCTATTTGGGCGGGCGCAAGCAAGTGGGCCTGGGACTCAAACGGTTGGTGACCGATGCCACACCACGCTTGGTGCTAGAAGGCGCACGCGAGCACAACCTGAAAAACATCCACCTTGAACTGCCCTTGCAGCGCTTGGTGTGTGTCACCGGGGTGAGCGGTTCGGGCAAATCCACCTTGGTGCAAGACGTGCTGGCCCCTGCTTTGCTGCGCCACTTTGGCAAGGCCACCGAAACGCCTGGCGCGCACGACCGCTTGCTGGGCATGGACCACCTGAGCGATGTGGTGTTTGTCGACCAGTCTCCGATTGGCAAGACCGCCCGCTCCAACCCCGCGAGTTATGTGGGCGCGTGGGACCCGCTGCGCGAGTTGCTGGCCACCGCCAGTTTGTCGCGCCAACGTGGCTACACAGCTTCCAAATTCAGCGCCAACAGTGGCGACGGGCGCTGCCCGACCTGCGGTGGTTCGGGCTTTGAGCATGTGGAGATGCAATTTTTAAGCGACGTTTATTTGCGCTGCCCCGACTGCAATGGCGAGCGATTTCGCCCCGAGGTGCTGGAGGTCAAGATCGAGCGTGGCGGGCGCTTTTTGAATGTGTCTGACCTGCTCAACCTGACGGTGAGCGAGGCGGTCGAGCTGTTTGCGCAAGACCGCGATGTGCTGCGCGCCTTGCAGCCGATCGTTGAAGTCGGCTTGGAATACGTGCGCCTGGGCCAGCCCGTGCCCACCTTGAGTGGTGGCGAGGCGCAGCGCCTGAAGCTGGCTGGGTTTTTGGCCGAGGCCGCCAAATCGGCCAGCCACAGCCGCCAAACCTTGGCGCGCAAGGGCACATTGTTTTTGTTCGACGAACCCACCACCGGCTTGCACTTTGACGACATCGCCAAACTCATGCGCGCTTTGCGCCGCTTGCTCGAGGCCGGGCATTCGCTGATCGTGATCGAACACAACCTGGACGTGATCCGCGCCAGCGACTGGCTGATTGACTTGGGGCCCGAGGGCGGCGACGCCGGTGGTTGTGTGGTGGTCGAGGGCCACCCCGAAGAGGTGCGCCAACACGCCAGCTCGCATACCGCGCGCGCTTTGCGCGAGTACGCCCAGTCCATGGGCGAGGTGGTTGCCCCTGGCGCAGACGCCCCTGCCCTGAGCAATCCCTACACCGCACCTGCGCCCAGAGCATTGGCCCTGGGTTTGGTGCAAGAGCCATCTGCCAAATACCTCGGCCAGGCCTTGAAAGAAAGCATCCGCATCGTCAACGCGCGCGAGCACAACCTGCGCAACCTGAGTGTGGACATCCCACGTGGGCAGTTCAACGTCATCACCGGCGTGAGCGGTTCGGGCAAGTCCACCTTGGCGTTTGACATCTTGTTCAATGAAGGCCAGCGCCGCTACCTGGAAAGCCTCAACGCCTATGCGCGCAGCATCGTGCAGCCCGCCGGTCGCCCCGAGGTGGACGCGGTGTTTGGCATTCCGCCCACAGTGGCCATCGAGCAGCGTTTGTCGCGCGGGGGGCGCAAAAGCACGGTGGGCACCACCACCGAGGTGTGGCACTTTTTGCGCTTGCTGTATGTCAAGCTGGGCACCCAGCACTGCGTGCACGACGGCGCGGCGGTGCAACCGCAAACGCCCGAGAGCATCGTCGCCCAGCTGATGAAAACCTACCGCGGCCAGCACATTGGCTTGCTCAGCCCTTTGGTGGTCAATCGCAAAGGGGTGTACACCGAGTTGGCCGACTGGGCGCGCCCGCGCGGCTACACGCACCTGCGGGTGGACGGCAACTTTTTGCCCACCACCGGTTTTCCGCGCATCGACCGATTCAAAGAGCACACCATCGAGTTGCCCATCGTCAGCCTGGAGGTCACGCCTGCGGCAGAAGCCGCGCTGCGCCAACACCTGGCCTTGGCCTTGGAGCACGGCAAGGGCGTGGTGCATGTGCTCAGCGGTTTGGGTGGGCTGCGCGAAGCCATGGCCCGTGCCACCCCCACCCAAGGCATTGGCCAGGTAGAGGTGTTTTCCACCCAACGCGCGTGCCCGGTGTGCGCCACTTCGTACAGCGAACTCGACCCGCGTTTGTTCTCTTACAACAGCAAGCATGGTTGGTGCCCCGATTGCGTGGGCACGGGGCTGAAGCTCACCCGCGACCAGCGCAAGGCGCTCGACGACTCGGTGCGCGATGACGAGCAAAAAGGGCGCGAACAAAGTTTTGCCGAGCCCGAGGTGGAAGACCTCACCGACACCGCTTGCCCGGCCTGCGAGGGCACCCGGCTCAACACCACCGCGCGTGCGGTGCGCTTTCAAGACCAGGCCATCACCGACATTGCCCGCCTGAGCGTGGGCCGCGTGCGCCAGTGGGTGGCGGGCTTGGCCCTGAGTGGTCGCGCCGCCGACATCGCCCGCGACCTGGTGCCCGAAATCGCCGGGCGCTTGGCGTTTTTGGAAGAGGTGGGTTTGGGCTACCTCACCTTGGACCGGGGTGCGCCCACCTTGAGCGGGGGCGAGGCCCAGCGCATCCGTTTGGCCGCGCAATTGGGCAGCCAGTTGCAAGGCGTGTGCTACGTGCTGGACGAACCCACCATTGGTTTGCACGCGCGCGACAACCAAATTTTGCTCAAGGCCCTGAAAACCCTGAGCGACAAGGGCAACACCTTGGTGGTGGTCGAGCACGACGAAGAAACCATTCGCCACGCCGACCACATCATCGACATTGGCCCCAGCGCGGGCAAGCGTGGTGGCCGCTTGGTGGCGCAAGGCAAGGCCGCTGACATCAGCGCCCAGGCCGATTCGCAAACGGGCCGTTACCTGTTGCACGCCATGCGCCACCCCATGCAAGCACGGCGCAACGTGGGCGCGGCAGAGTTGGCGCTGTTGTCAGCGGCGAGCGCGGCGGCGGCCACGGCCGACAAGCCCAAGCGCATCAGCGCGGCGACCAAAAAAGCCCAGGCCGATGCCTTGCGTGCGGCCCACATGGGCACGCCCATTGGCCCCGCCGCACCGCTGGCAGCGGGCAGCTTGCATTTGCATGGTGCGTTTTTGCACAACCTGCGCCAAGTCGATGTGCAACTGCCATTGCGCCGTTTGGTGGCCATCACCGGCGTGAGCGGCTCAGGCAAGTCCACGCTGGCGCGCGATGTGCTGCTGCACAACGTGGCGGCGGCGGTGGGCCAGCGCTCCACCCAAGCCGGGCGCAAGGCCGACGAAGCGGGCAAGCACCCCGCGTGGGTCGGCTGTGTGGGTTTGCAAGGCTATGCCAGCATCGACCGTGTTTTGGAGGTGGACCAA
>CANJUS010000232.1:0-3845 GCA_947477505.1 Comamonadaceae bacterium
AAGACAAACTCTTGATCTTCACCGCCGCTTTGCTGGCCGAGCGGCGCAAAGCCCGCGGCCTGAAATTGAACTACCCCGAAGCCGTGGCCTTCATCAGCGCAGCAGTCATGGAGGGTGCCCGCGACGGGAAAACCGTGGCGCAACTCATGAGTGAAGGGCGAAGCTTGCTCACGCGCGGCGATGTGATGGAAGGCATAGCAGAAATGATCCCTGACATCCAAGTGGAAGCAACCTTCCCTGACGGCACCAAGCTGGTGACCGTGCACCAACCCATTGTTTGATCGCCCACACCCCCACCCAAAGTCCAACCCTCAATCTTGCTCTGGAGGCAACCCCCATGAAAAGTTATGTATTGCTTTTGTTGGTCAGTCAGACACCATTGTCCCAAGCCCATGATGGCCACGGTCTGACCGGTTCGCACTGGCACGGCACCGATGCCCTGGGCTTTGTGGCGGTGTTGGTGGTGCTGGCCGCTGTGTGGTGGGCCAAACGCAAATGAGCGCGCGTTTCACACCCGGTGAACTCATCATCGACCCGGGTCACCATGACTTGAACACCGGTCGACGCACCATCACTTTGGTGGTGCGCAACAGTGGCGACCGGCCCATCCAAGTGGGCTCGCACTACCACTTTGCCGAGACCAACTCGGGCTTGTTGTTTGACCGTGGTGCTGCGCGGGGCATGCGCTTGAACATTGCATCGGGCACCGCCGTGCGATTTGAGCCCGGCCAAGAGCGCACGGTTGAATTGGTGGACTATGCGGGTGACCGACAGGTGTATGGCTTTCGTGGCGAGGTGCAAGGCGCATTGAAGGGAGGTGCGTGATGGTCAGAATAGAAAAACGGGCCTACGCCGAAATGTTTGGCCCCACCGTGGGCGACAGAGTTCGCTTGGCCGACACCGATCTGATCATCGAAGTGGAACAAGACTACACCTTGCGTGCTGGCAGTTACGGCGAAGAGGTGAAGTTTGGTGGCGGCAAAACCATCCGTGATGGCATGGCGCAAAGCCAACGCACCCGCAACGGCCCTGTTGGAACAGGCGCACAAGCGGGTGGTGCCATGGACTGCGTGCTGACCAACGCCCTCATCTTGGACCACTGGGGCATTGTGAAAGCCGACATCGGCATCAAGAATTCACGCATCGCCGCCATTGGCAAAGCGGGCAACCCCGACACCCAACCTGGCGTGGACATCGTGATTGGGCCTGGCACAGAAATCATTTCTTGCGAGGGCATGATCGTCACTGCCGGCGCCATTGACACCCACATCCACTTCATCGCACCCCAGCAAATTGAAGAAGCCCTGGCCAGTGGTGTGACCACCATGCTCGGTGGCGGCACAGGACCGGCCACCGGCACCTTTGCCACCACCTGCACACCTGGGCCTTGGAACATCGAGCGCATGCTGCAAGCGGCCGACGCCTTCCCCATGAACCTGGGGTTTTTGGGCAAAGGCAATGCCGCCTTGCCCGATGCGCTGCACGAACAAATCAACGCCGGTGCGATTGGCTTGAAGTTGCATGAAGACTGGGGTACCACGCCAGCGGCCATCGACAACTGTTTGAACGTGGCCGAAGTCACCGACACGCAGGTGGCCATCCACACAGACACATTGAACGAGTCCGGCTTTGTGGAAGACACGGTGGCCGCGTTCAAAGGTCGCACCATCCACACCTTCCATACCGAAGGTGCAGGCGGCGGACATGCCCCTGACATTTTGAAAGTGGTGGGCCAGGCCAATGTGCTGCCGTCCTCGACCAACCCGACACGCCCTTACACCATCAACACCTTGGACGAGCATGTGGACATGCTGATGGTGTGTCACCACCTGGATGCGTCCATCGCTGAAGACCTGGCATTTGCCGAAAGCCGCATCCGCAAAGAAACCATTGCCGCTGAAGATGTCTTGCATGACATCGGTGCCATCAGCATGTTTTCATCCGACTCGCAAGCCATGGGCCGTGTGGGTGAGGTGATCATGCGCTGCTGGCAAACCGCCCACAAAATGAAGCAGCAGCGCGGCAAACTGCCCGCGTTTGGTGCCGATGGATTGGTGGGCGACAGCGATCGCCACGACAACGGTCGGGTCAAACGCTATGTGGCCAAGCTGGCGATCAACCCAGCCATTGCACACGGCATTGCCCACGAAGTGGGCAGCATCGAGGTGGGCAAATGGGCCGACATCGTGTTGTGGAAGCCTGCGTTTTTTGGTGTCAAGCCCTTCATCATCATGAAGGGCGGCTTCATTGCGATGGCCGCCATGGGTGACCCCAACGCCTCCATCCCAACCCCCCAACCCGTGCACTACCGACCCATGTTTGGTGCTTTTGGTGGCGCTTTGCACAAAGGCTCGCTGAGCTTTGTGTCACAAGCCGCGCTGGCTGGCGGCATTGGCGAACGCTACGGACTGCACAAAACATTGAGTGCGGTAAAAAACATCCGTGGCATTGGCAAGCGCCACATGCTGCACAACGACCTGGCCCCCCACATGGAGGTCGACGCCCAAACCTACGCGGTGCGCGCAGACGGACAACTCCTCACCTGCGAACCCGCCAGCGTCTTGCCCATGGCGCAACGCTATTTTTTGTTTTAATGCATGACCCATTTCTCCAAACTCATTCGCCAAGGCCATGGGCTCGCACCGGTTCTTCTCAAACGTGCTGCCTCCATCACGCTGGACTGGGATGTGCGGCAAAAGTCCCGTTTCGAATCGACCGACAGCGCTGACCGCCAAGTGGGCGTGTTTTTGCAACGCGGCCAAGTGGTGCGTGGGGGCGATGTGTTGGTGGGCGAAGACGGCTCCTTGCTCAAGGTGGTGGCTGCGCCCCAAGCGGTGCTGCGCATCACGCACTGCCCTGAACATGGCACGCCGTTTGACCTGACCCGCGCCGCCTATCACCTGGGCAACCGCCACGTGCCCATCGAACTGCAACCGGACCACCTGAAGATCGAACCCGACCATGTGTTGGCCGACATGCTGCGTGCCATGCACCTGATCGTCAACGAAGTACATGACCCGTTTGAACCCGAAAACGGTGCCTACGGCGATCACGGTGGTGGTCACCATCACCCGCCACATGCACACCCCCACCATGCGCATGGACCACACAGTGACCACGACCACGACCACGACCATGGGCATGGGCATGGCCACAGCAAACCGCATGCACCATGAGCGACCCCGCGTGACAAACCCGTTGAATGCATTGCCGTGAGTGCCTTGTCCCCCACGGCTTTGATGATGCTGATGCAATTGGCTTCGCCTGCGCTGCCGGTGGGCGGGTTTTCTTATTCAGAGGGCTTGGAAGCGGCCGTGGAGCATGGCTGGGTGCACGACGAAGCCTCTGCCAAAGATTGGTTGATCGATCAATTGCACTTGGTCCAAGCCCGCAGCGATTTGGCCGTGTTGGCCCAAGCCATGACCGCTTGGCAGCAACACGACCAAACGCGCCTGCGCCAACTCAACGACTGGGTGCTGCACACCCGCGAGACCCACGAAATGCGTTTGCAAACCGAGCAAATGGGCCGCTCTTTGGTCGATTGGCTGGGCAACCAAGCGCAAGCGGATGCACCTCGCTTGGCCACGTGTGCGGCGCTCCCGCCCACCTGGCCTGTGGCTTTTGCGCTGGCATTGCAAACCCATGGCGCACCGGTGCGCGATGGGTTGCTGGCCAGTGCTTTTGGTTGGGCCGAGAACATGGTTCAAGCCGCGTTGAAGTCGGTCCCCTTGGGCCAGCGCAGCGGGCAGCGCATCTTGGCCGCACTGAGCCAAGCCATTCCCGAGGCGGTCTCCCACGCCATGGGCTTGAGCGATGATGATCGCCAATCCTTTGCACCACGCCTG